>JAUNCB010000021.1 GCA_030526765.1 Bacillota bacterium | reverse complement strand
GATTTCCATGTCCGCTGCCCAGATGGATATTAGGCTTGTTTTTTCCGTGGAAATCACTGCCGCCAGAGGGAAGCAGGCAAAATTTTTCTGTAATGCGGGAAATCATTTTTGTTTCGGCGGAGGAATAGGTGGAATACAGGCATTCGATGCCATCCAGTCCGTAGGAGATCAGCTCCGCACAGAGCTCCTCCAGTGCTGCTTCATTCAGCCCATACAGTGTGGGGTGTGCCAGAACAGCGGCACCGCCGGCATCCTTGATGGTTTGGATACAGCGGGCAGGAGTCAGAAATTCCCGTTCTACATAGCCTGGAAGCCCGGGAGAAATATAGCGGGCAAAGGCATCCTCCTTTTTATGGATATAGCCCTTTTGCAGCAGCACATTGGCAAAATGGGCACGGGTGATGATCTCACCCCCTGCATTGGCTGCTACCTCCTCCGGAGAAACAGAGAGACCGATGGAGGTCAGTTTTTCACACATTTTTTTATTTCTCAAAGTACGGCTTTCCTGAATTTCCTGCATCCGTTCCTGCAAAAGAGGGTGCTGGGGATCGAAGCCCAGCCCTACGATATGGATCTCGGGGCGGTGGTGCTTTTCCCAGAGGGCAGCAAATTCAATGCCTGCGATGGTTTCTATACCCAGCTTCTTTCCTTCCTCCTGAAATTCAGCCAGTCCGTCTATGGTATCGTGATCGGTCAGGGCAATGGCAGAAAGACCGACGCTTCTGGCCAGATTTGCCACTTCTGCGGGGAAAAGGGTACCGTCGGAGGCGGTGGAATGGGCGTGCAGATCAATAATAGGGGGATATTGCATAGGGATCACTCCTCGTATCATATATTCAAATCAAAAGCAGTATAACAAAACCGCTGTAGTGCAGCGGAACAATATACGGATCGTATAGCGGTATTATATCATAAATTCCCGTTCTTTCCCATAGAATGAAAGCAAAAGGGGATGAGGTGATCCTTTGCAGGAAAGAAAAAAGAAGAAAATAAATATGGAAAAAACAGGTGGAAGGTGGATCTGTCTGGGAAAGGGCATGGTAATTGCCTTTGCCATTACCTGCATTATTTTTATCGGCTTTGGGATCCTGCTTACATACACATCCATATCTGAGGACAGTCTTCCGCTGGTTTCCATGGTTTCCGCAGCTCTTTCTGCGGCTGCGGCAGGCTATGACTGGGCGATGTGTATGCAGAAAAAAGGAATTCTGTGGGGGATCGGTGCAGGGGCGGTTTATACGGTGCTGCTGTATCTGGTGACATCCCTTGCGGGAGACAGCTTTTCGCTGACGCTTTCTTCCGTTATGACACTGCTGGTGGCTCTGGCAGGCGGAGCGGTGGGCGGCATCCTTGGTGTGAATCGAAAATAGTATTGCAAAACCTGCTTTTTGTGCTAAAATAACTGCATACAGAAATGAAATAAAGGGGAATGGATCTTTTTGGGTGCAGAAAAAGGATTCATCCCTTTTTTGTGTCGGAAAAAAGGGAAAGGGGAGAAACGAAATGCGGTTTGGCGGAAAAATGCGGCTTTTTTTCATGCTTCTGGTGGCAGTGGGGCTGTCCCTGCTTTCTTATGGCGGGATTGGAACGGAAGGAAAGCTGGGGGTGCATCAGATAGAACAGGGGCTGGATCTGAGCGGCGGCGTAGATATTGTGTATGAAGCGGATAAAGAAACGGTGACAGCTGAAGAAATGGCAGCAGCGATTTCCCTTCTGCAGGGCAGACTGGACTGGAACGGCTGGACAGAGGCAGAGGTTGCCAGAGAAGGGGAACGGCGTATTCGTGTGCAGATTCCGGGGGTAGAGAATGCAGAGGAAGCCATTCAGCAGATCGGACAGACGGCACAGCTTTCCTTTGTGGCTGAGGACGGAACGGTGCTTCTGACGGGGGATATGGTGGAAAAGGCGGAAAAACAGGTGGGTGCAGTGGATGAGCATAGTCCCAGTCTGCCATATGTTGCCATTACCTTCGGGGAAGAGGGAACGAAGCGTTTTGCAGAGGCAACAAAGGAAAATCTGGGCAAGGTCATCTATATTGTAATGGATGAAGAGATCATCAGTGCGCCTGTGGTACAGTCTGTCATCACAGATGGACATGCCATGATTACAGGGCAGTTTGGCGGAGAGGAAGCAGAGGAACTGGCGGCACTGATCCGTGCAGGCTCGTTGCCCTTTGACCTGAATGTGATCCAGATGAAGAATGTCGGTGCAAGGCTGGGGGCGGATGCCCTTTCCTCCGGTGTTTTTGCAGGGGCTGTGGGCATTGTGCTGGTACTGATCTTTATGGTGTTCAAATATAAGCTGCTGGGGCTTGCGGCGGACTGGGCACTGATCATTTATATCGGTCTGGAGCTGATCCTGCTGAGCCTGTTCCATGTGACCCTGACTCTGCCGGGTATCGCCGGGCTGGTGCTTTCCGTCGGTATGGCGGTGGATGCCAATATTGTGATTTTTGAGCGGATCAAGGAGGAACTGGTTTTGGGGAATACCCTGCGGGTTTCTGTGAAAAACGGTTTTAAGCGGGCGACCCCTGCGATCCTTGACGGGAATGTGACGACCCTGATCGCTGCTTTTGTGCTGTTCTATCTGGGCAGCGGTACGGTGCGGGGCTTTGCCTCTACGCTGACCATCGGGATCATGATTTCCATGTTTACAGCGCTGGTGGTGACCCGTGTGATCGTGAACAGTATGATTCGTGCAGGCATCCATAATCCGAAATATTATGGACTCAGACTGAAATAAGGGGGTGGGGAAATGAAGATCATTGAAAACAGAAAGAAATTTTTTCTCCTTTCCCTGCTGATCATAGCAGTAGGCTTTGGGGCGATGCTGTTCCATTATCAGAATGGCAGCGGTGTGTTCAACTGGGATGTGGAATTTACCGGCGGTACCTCCATGGAGATCGATCTGGGAGAAGATTATGAAACAGCAGAACTGGAGGCAATCATTCGTGAGGTGACAGGGCAGACAAGCCCGCAGATCCAGCAGGTGCTGGGGACCAATACGGCAGAGATCAAGATGCAGTCTGTGGACAGTCAGACCAGAATGAACCTGCTCAATACCATCTGGCAGGCCTATCCCTATGCAGAGCTGGTGGAAAGCAATGATATCAGCGGAACCGTCAGCAAGGAAATGCAGCAGGCAGCCCTTCAGGCTACAACCATCGCAGGGATTGCCATGCTTCTGTATATTTCTGTCCGCTTTCGGGATATTCGTGCAGGCGGCAGTGCCATCATCGCCCTGCTTCATGATGTGCTGGTTGTATTGGCTGCCTATGCGCTGTTACGCATTCCCGTCAATAACGGATTTATAGCAGTGCTGCTGACGATCCTCGGATATTCTGTAAATTCTACCATTGTTATTTTCGATCGAATCCGAGAAAATAAGGGGAATTTTAAATCCTATGAGATGGCAGAGCGGATCAACAAAAGCATAGGGCAGACCCTTGCCCGTTCCATCCATACCTCTCTGACCACATTGTTTACCATTGGTGCGATCTATGTGTTTGGCGTGCCCTCCATCAAGGAGTTTGCGCTGCCCATGATGATCGGGATCATTGCGGGGGCATATTCCTCCATCTGTATTTCCGGACCGATCTGGTTTACGCTGATGCCGAAGGCAACGAGAGAATAAAAGGACAGAGAGTGAAAAAACGGCAGTTCGTTTTTTCACTCTCTTTTTTTGGGGGAGGAAATATGGTATGATGAAATAACAGAAAGGGGATTTGAGATGAAACGCTGGCTTCTGAAACAAACAAAAGTAAATACGGCTGTGATGGCACAGGAGCTGGGGATCCGTCAGGCAACAGCGACAGTGCTTGCCAATCGAGGAATGCATTCCCGCAAAGAGGCGAGGGAGTTTCTTTTTGGCGGAGAGGATGCCTTTGGTGATCCTGCAACCATGAAGGATCTTTTGAAAGGGGTTTCTCTGATTGCGGAGGCGATCCGACAGGGAAAGAAAATCACAGTATACGGAGATTACGATGTGGATGGTGTTTCAAGCACCACCATTTTATATCTGACGATCCTGCGCTGCGGGGGAAAGGTGTCCTTTTATCTGCCCCACAGACAGAAGGAAGGCTACGGGCTGAATCTGCGGGCAGTGGAAGACCTTTCAGCAGAGGGAACAGAAGTGCTTTTTACCTGTGATAACGGTATTTCCGCACTGCAGGAAAGTGCCTATGCCGGAGAAAAGGGAATGACGGTGGTGATTCTGGATCACCATGAACCGGGTTTTACGGGGGTTGGAGAAGAAAGAAAGGATATTCTGCCCGAGGCGGATGCTATCATTGACCCCAAACAGAAGGACTGTCCCTATGGGTTTAAGCATATGTGTGCAGGCGGGCTATCCTATAAATTTGCAGGGCTGCTGCTGCAGGAATGCGGCATACAGGATGAAAGGCTGGAAAAGCAGCTGGTATCCTTTGCGGCAATCGCAACCATCTGCGATATTGTGGATCTGGTGGGGGAAAACCGTGCTATCGTAAAAAAAGGGCTGGAAGAAATTCAGAAAACGGAAAATACAGGTCTCCGTGTCCTGATAGAGGAGGCGGGACTTTCTCAAAAAACGATCACAGATTATCATATCGGCTTTGTGATCGGGCCATGCATCAATGCGGCAGGGCGGCTGGAGAGCAGCAGGCTGGCGGTGGAGATGTTCTGCACAGAGGATGAGACAGAGGCAAGGAAACGGGCGAAGCAGCTGACGGAGATGAACGAGGAACGAAAACGGCTGACGGAGGAGGCTGCCCTGCGGGCGGATGATGCCCTTCAGGCGGAGGGCGCTCTGCAGGATAAGGTGCTGGTGCTCTACGATCCTATGATCCATGAAAGCATTGCGGGTATCGTGGCAGGCCGAATCAAGGATAAGTATTATCATCCCACCATCCTGATCACGGGGGGCGAGGATGGAGCCAAGGGCTCAGGCAGGAGCATCGAGGGGTATCATATTTTTGAGGCGCTGTTTGAAAACAGAGATCTGTTCAGTCGTTTTGGCGGACATGCCATGGCGGCGGGTTTATCTCTTCCTGTAGAAAATATCCCTCTGCTGCGGCAGCGGCTGAATGCACAGTGCAGGCTGACGGAGGCGGAGATGATCCCGCTTCTGCGGCTGGATAAGGCACTTTCCTTTTCGGAGATCGATCTTTCGCTGGCGAAGGAGATCAAGAGTCTGACACCCTTTGGGAAGGGGAATCCTTCTCCACTGTTTGGCTCCAAAGGGATTCATGTGGACAGGCTGGATCTGATCGGAAGAGGGCAGAACTATCTGCGGCTGACTTTATCCGAGCCGAAAAGCGGTATCCGACATTCGGCGATTTCCTTTGACGGTTACGAACAGCTGAAGAATATGCTGAAAGAATTGTATCCGGAAGAAGAATGTGATAAAATGATACAAAGTGGCAATCTGCCCCGACTGTGGGACATCGTTTACAGTCTGGACGTGAATACATATAACGGCAGGAGCCGTGTGCAGCTTCTGATTAAGGATTTTCGGTTTGCGGTTTAAGGAGGATTATACTATGGAATATTTGAAAAGCAAAATCAGATCGATTGAGAATTTCCCCGAGGAAGGCGTGATCTTCCGCGACATTACAACATTGCTGAAGGATGCAGAGGGCATGAAGGCATCCATCGATGAAATGACAAAAAAACTGGAAGGCGTTTCCTTTGATATGGTGCTTGGTCCCGAATCCAGAGGCTTTATTTTCGGTATGCCTGTAGCATATAACGTTGGCAAGGGCTTTGTTCCTGTGCGCAAAAAAGGCAAACTCCCTGCTGAGGTGATCAGCAAGGAATATGCACTGGAATATGGTACAGCAACCATCGAAATCCATAAGGATGCGATCCAGCCCGGCATGAAGGTCGTGATCGTGGATGACCTTCTGGCAACAGGCGGCACAGCAAAGGCGATCGTAGAAATGGTAGAGGAAATGGGTGCAGAGGTTGCTGCAATGGTATTTCTGATTGAACTGGATTTCCTGAACGGCAGAGCGGTTCTGCCCGGCTATCAGATCGAGTCTGTGATCCACTATTAAGGAATAAAGAACAGGATAACGGAGAAAATAGGAAAAAGCAGAGGATCTGTCACCGGGTTCTCTGCTTGCATTTTCTGGAAGCATTGCGGAAGAAAAACAGATGGATTGCCTTTTGCAATGGCGTTTCGGAGAGGAGTGAAATATGTACGGACAGTTTTTTCTGCTGTTTGCGCTGATCATTGTAGGGTATTACTGCAATAAAAAGGGATGGCTGAACAGAGAAACCAATAAAAATATGGGCAGCATGGTCATGCATGTGATGATTCCGGCGATGCTGGTCGCAACGATTTCCACCCTTTCGGTCGATGACAGAGTGCTGGTCGTTTTTCTGCTGATGGCGGCGGCGCAGATTGTTGTTATGATTTTATTCGGGCTTTTGGTGCGGTTGTACGCCCGCTTCAGAAAGCTGGATCCCCGCCTGCATCCCATGCTGGATATTACGGTGGCATCTGTAAATACAGGCTTTATCGGACTGCCTGTAACACAGATCTTCTTTGGAAACAGCGGGGTTCTGTATATGTCCGCCGGGGTGCTTTCCCTGAATCTGTATCTTTGGATCTATGGGGTCTGTGTGATTGAAAATAAAAAAATCGGCGGAGGAATGGATGCAGTAAAAACAGTGAAAAAGGTTTTACTGAATCCCAACTGCCTGTCTGTTTTCATTGGTCTGGCGATGGCATTGACCCATGTAACAGGGGCACTGCCCCAACCGATCATGGGATTTTTGAAGAAACTGGGAGATCTGGCAACGCCTCTGTCGCTGATCTATATCGGCGCATTGGCGGGGGACAGCGGTATTTCCAGTCTGTTTAAGGAAAAGACGGCACTGGAATTCAGTGTGCTGAAGATGATTCTGATGCCGGGGCTGGCGGCGGTGGTGCTGCTCCTGCTTCCGGAGGGAATGGAGCTGGTACAGTCTGTTTTCCTGCTTTCCATGGCGCTGCCGTCTGCCATTGTTGTTCCAATGATGGTGGAGCAGTATGGATATGGGGAAAAGATGTCTTCCGATATTGTGCTTTGGACCACTTTTCTCTCCATGCTGACCATGCCTGTCTGTGTGTGGCTGTCGGGTGTTCTGTACTGAAAATATGCGAAAAAATCCTTGTTTTTCAGCGAAAAAGTCCTTGCAATACGCTGGTTGACGTGGTATAATTTTTCATGTTGATTACGGACGGTCCAATACAGTGCCAAAGGGGCATGGCAAGAACGTCTATGGTGTATAAGGAGGATATAACAATGGATATCATCAGAGAACTGGAAAAAGAACAGCTGAAAAGCGAAGTAACACCTTTTAACGTAGGCGACACAGTACGTGTTTACGCTAAAGTAGTAGAAGGTACAAGAGAAAGACTGCAGATGTTTGAAGGCGTTGTTCTGAAAAGACAGGGCGGCGGTCTGAGAGAAACATTCACAGTAAGACGTATCGCTTCCGGCGTTGGCGTTGAAAGAACATGGCCTGTTCACTCTCCCAGAATCGACCGTATCGAAGTTGTTAGACGCGGTATCGTAAGACGTGCGAAACTGTTCTACCTGAGAGACAAGGTTGGTAAAGCAGCTAAGGTTAAAGAAGTACTGAGATAATCAGCACGGAAATGAGAAAAAGCGGTCTCGATGAACCAGTTTCATCGAGACTTTTTTCGTTTTGCGGTGCATACTGAGAAAGGAGGATGCCGCATGGAGGAAAAGTCTTTGGAAGAAAAAATGACAGAAGAAATGCAGGAAGGCAGGGGGAAAAAAGAAAAAAAGCCCATGCCGCTGCTGTTACAGATCGTTTTGCTGATCGTTATGGTGGTTATTCTGAGAAATACCATCGGAACAGTGCTGGTAAAAGGGTCTTCCATGGAGCCGAATTTTAATCATGGAGATCTGGTTTTTATCAATAAGCTCAGCACCTCCATCGGTACACCGGATTATGGCGATGTGGTGATCTGTAAGCTGGACGAGGGCTCCGGTTATGAAAATATCATCAAGCGTGTGATCGGGCTTCCGAATGATGTGATCGTCATTCTGGATAATGGAAAAGGCTCCTGCAATCTGTATCGAAATGGGGAACTGGTGGAAGAACCCTTTTTGAGAGAGCCGATGACATCAATGGGAAATATCACCTATCCCTTTGTTGTTCCCGAAAACAGCTATTTTGTAATGGGTGATAACAGAAATGAAAGTCTGGACAGCCGCAGAGAATCTGTGGGTGCCATAGAGAAAAAGGATCTGATGGGCGAGGTGGTACTGCGACTGTATCCCTTCAGCGATTTTGGTCCGATCGAATAAGAAGGGAAGAAGGTTATGAATCATATTCAGTGGTATCCCGGGCATATGACAAAGACCCGCAGGATGATGGAAGAAAATATCTCTCTGGTGGACATCGTAATTGAACTGGTGGACGCGCGGATTCCCTACAGCAGCAAAAACCCCGATCTGGATACGATCGCAAAGAATAAGCATCGCATCATTCTGCTCAATAAATGCGATCTGGCAGATGACAGAGCCACAGAGATCTGGCAGGAATACTTTGAAAAGCAGGGCTTCCGTGTGATCCGTATCAATGCCCTGAAGGGCAGCGGCTTCGGTGAGGTGACAGAGGCAGCCAGAGGGCTGATGAAAGAAAAAATCGAGAAGCTGAAGGCAAGAGGCCGTATCAATGTGCCTATCCGCAGCATGATCGTGGGTATTCCCAATGTGGGCAAATCCACATTTATCAATAAATATGTAGGCAAGGTAACAGCCAAAACGGGGGATAAGCCCGGTGTGACCCGCGGCAAGCAGTGGATCAAGCTGAAAAAGGATTTCGAGCTTCTGGATACACCCGGTATCCTCTGGCCTAAATTTGAAGATCAGCAGGTGGGTCTGAAACTGGCATTTACCGGTGCCATCAATGATGATATTCTGGATCCGGAAAACATGGCGCTGGCATTTATCAACCACATGGTAGCAAGAGATCCTGACTGTATCCGCAAGCGCTATCAGGTGGAATTCGATTCCATCGAAGAGCCTCATGTGATTTTAGAAAAAATCGCTGTTTCCCGCGGTTTTAAGAAGAAGGGCGATGAGCCTGATCTGGAGCGTACCGGGAAGATCATGATGGATGAATATCGGGGCGGCAAGCTGGGCAAGATCGCACTGGACCTTCCTGAGGATATTGACGTGATGCTGGAACAGAAAGCAGAACGGGAAGCGGAAAAAGCCCTTCTGGATAAGGAAAGAAAAAGAGTCTATAACAAAAAGAAAAAATAATGTGCACAAAAAAGACCTGTCAGCTGTTGATTACAGCCGCAGGTCTTTTGTCATTTTCTGGTTTGATTTTTGAGAAAATCAGTTTTCCAGCTCAGCCAGTTTTTCCAGAATCAGATTGCTTCTGTCAATGAATGCTGTCATTTCATCAGAATTCAGAGGTCTGTGACCCATCAGTGCCAGGTCATAGATCTGATGGCTCAGCAGTTCGGCATCCGCTTTCTTTTCTTCCTGATCCTTCATGGAGAGGAGAGCCTTTACCAGTTTGTTGTTTTTATTCAGCACCAGTGTTTCTTCGGGCTTCATATTTGCAAACATTGCCTTGAATTCTTCGTTGTTTGCATAAGCTTCCATCATTTCCATCATACGTCTGGATTCTTCGGAAAGAAGCATCATGGCGGAAACCTTTTCCGCCTTCAGTGCTTCCAGTTTTACATTCAGCTTTTCGTTGGAAACAGCAGCACGGAACAGTTCCTGCATCTGGTTTGCTTCAAATTCCGCAGCCTGCTTTTTCGCTTCGGAATCTTCACCCTCGGATTTTTCCTGCAGGGAGTCAATGTCTGCGTCCACACGCTGTACCTTCAGCTGAATATCCTGATTT
>JAUNCB010000265.1:1893-2553 GCA_030526765.1 Bacillota bacterium | reverse complement strand
GTGTCAGCTCAGAACTCATCTGATTATAACAGCCCTGGAACAGTGTTTTTCTGGGGATCAGTATTTCTTTGTTCATTGTTGCAAGGCTTCTGGCATTTTTCAAAGCAGAACTGATCTTACCGGGGGTAAACAAGAATTTCGTTGCCATTTCAGGTATCTCAACATCCTGATCCAGACCATACCCCTGAGAAAAATATTTCCAGCAGTTTTCCCTTTCCTGGTTGGAAGGAGTCGGAATTTCCAGTTCGGTAAATTCCTCTCTGGTAATATCCTTCATATCCAGCTTTTCTCGGCTGATGGCAAATACCGTCATCCCCTGCGCATTCAGCTTACCAAAGGCAAGGTCCATATATCCGTAGAATTTTTCTTTTTCATCCTCACGGAAGGTCAGTTCGTCCAGAACACAGCAGGCATTGGTCAGAATACATTCTCTGGTCACCGCCCAAAGTGCCTGATCTACATACTGATAATCATAAATAAACAGTTTTTTGCAGTTTACCGAAACAGCGTTCATGTTTTTCCCTTCACAGAAATGCTTTACGAAAAACTTTCTGCCGCTGCCTTCGTCGCCATAGTAGGAAAAGATGCGCACACCCTCTTCAAAGGAGATCTTCATCGCATCCAGAATCGAATCATTTGCCATAATCGGATTCAATTCCT
>JAUNCB010000265.1:0-1883 GCA_030526765.1 Bacillota bacterium | reverse complement strand
TCTGTCAGCATCTTGAAGAAACGAATATAGTTTTCATCCAGACGCATGGGATTCTTACCAAACAAATAGTCGATCATGCGTTTATCGGGAGAAACAACCGTGGAAAAGGGCATACTGCCCTGTACATACAGATTGAGGACAGGCATCAGCTGCTCCAAACAGGTTGACATTTCGCCATAAGCCCCTGCAATGGAAAAGGAATCACCAAAATAGAGCTTCGCTGCCGATTCGATCGTCGGAGCCGAGAGACTGCCGTTTTCATTGATTACCTGATATACGCCGGCATAATCCGTCTGCGTAGATGCCAGAATACCGCAGATAAAACAGAATACGGTAAACTGATCCATATTCAGCTTTTTGTATAGGCTGTAAAACGGAAGCGCAATACCGGCTTCTACTGTAACCGCTGCCCTTTGTTCAATCATTTCCAATCTGTCCCATGCGTGCAAAACCTCAGTTTCCACAGCATCTGTAACAGATTCTATCTGTTCACTTTCTTCCGCAAAATCACCAAACAAGGAAAACAGTTCGTCCGTCAACTCATCAAAGCCCTCATCAAAGGTTTCTTCATGGGCTTCCTTATCCATAAACCGAAAGCGCTCAATGCGTTCTGTACAGATATCCGAAGCAACTTCCAGATCCGGGTACAATACGTTTTTATATCCACCCTGCCCTGTTGCAAAAATACGCTTCATCTGTGTCAGATGCGCATCCATCGCAAAGTTTACACAGGCAAACAGATATTCCATATATTCACTATAATCCTGAAAGGGCGTATCATTTAACGCTCTATCGAATTTATCTTTCATTGTCTTCCCCCCATTTCGAAACACAGACTTCCTATATTAGTCTTATTTTATAAAAAAAAACATATTTACGCAATATAACTTAGGAAATATTTTTAAATCCGCTCATCTAAACCTTGCAAAATAAAATCACATCCGCCATAATAAAATAAGATTCCATTATCATATACAAAGCAAAGCATTTCGCTTCGCTAAGGAGGTCTACCATGAAAAAAAGAATCCTTCCCATCCTGCTGACAGTCGCTATGCTCACAGGCTGCGGCAGCCAGAATATGACAATTATAGATCAGAACGGTAAATCCATCCCCATATCTTCCACGGGAAAAAACACCTATACCTTCAAACTCCCTACGGAAGAAGATATCACTTTTGGATGGAACAATCCTTTTTATGACGTTTCCGAAAATGACTGGTTTTATCTTGCTGTTCGCTTCTGTAATGAAAACGGATTTATCAGCGGTGCAACAGAGTATACCTTTAATCCCCACGCAGAAGCAAGCCGTGCTATGATCATTGCGATCCTCTGGCGCTTAGAAGGCAGTCCTCAGGCAGAACCAAACAGCTTCACCGATGTTTCCCCGGATGCATATTACGCAGATGCTGTCTCCTGGGGTGTCGAAGAAGGAATCATCAGCGGCTATAGCAAAGACACTTTTGCTCCCAATGAAAAAGTCACCCGTGAACAGATGGCATCCATCCTGTATCGCTATGCTTCCTATCACGGCTGGGATATTTCCGCAGATCAAAATCTGGATAGATTTACAGACGCAGAAAAGGCTTCAGGCTATGCCGAAGACGCTCTTTGCTGGGCAACCTCCCATGGTATCATCAATGGCATGGAAAACAACCGTTTGGATCCGCGCGGGAATGCCACTCGCGCTCAGGTTGCATCTATTCTGAGAAGCTTTTGCTTAAACATCATGCTATAAAAAAAGAAAGGCTGAATCCTTTTAGATTCAGCCTTTTTTCTTTCCCATTCTATGATTTCACATAAAAAAATCCCTGCTTTGCAGGGATTTTACTGGATTCTGGCGACCATCTACTCTCCCAGGCAGCTGCCCACCAAGTACCATCGAC
>JAUNCB010000020.1:7915-9939 GCA_030526765.1 Bacillota bacterium | reverse complement strand
CCTCGTGAAACACCCCTTCTTCCCGCAGGCATTTGAGGATGAGCGGGCTGGTGGAGTGGAGGATCACATCCTCTTCTTCAATGAAGATCTCAAACAGCTTCCCCTTCAGGAATTTGCTTCTTACCTTTACAAAATAAGCTTCCACGCCTTTATAATCCAGCATACGCAGAGCGGTCAAGGTCGCCCGATCCTTTTTGCTGTAATAATAATTGCTTTTTTCGATATAGTCCTGCTTCAGCTCGTAGTCCATATCTCTGGTGGTGCTGATGGTTTTGTTTTCCTTAGCCAGCGCATTGTAATACTGATAATTGAACAGCGCTTTTTCCACGGTGTCCATGTTGCGGAAGGGGCCAATGTCGCCATAAACCACAGCCTCATAGTTTTTTCTGAGATATTCCCGTTTGGTCATATCCCCTTTGGCATACTGATCGATCAGGCTTTGTCTGTATTTAAAATATTTTTGAATGGCATTCATAGGAGCCTCTTTTCCATCCATTCCCGCTAGGCAGCATTATGGCAGACTTGCTACAATAAAGCTGGAAGGGGAGAGGATACATGCTGACTTTTTTGGATTATTATGAGCAGGAAATACAGCCGCAGATTGCGGCACTGGATGTTTTTCTGAAATCGGAAGAGCCGCCTTATGACAGCGATACGGCCAGAGATTTGCTTGGGATATCGCCGGAATGCTGGGAAAGGCTCCTGCAGGAGGAGAAGATTTCCTTTATCACCAGAGGCATTCTGCTTCAGCTGATGAAGAAAGGGGATTCTCCGCTGTGCGGGATGTTTCGCCGTGCTTCCATGCTGTATCTGCCGGAGGCATATACACCGGAGGTGATCGCCTATATTTTCGATCTGCCCATTGCTGCGGTAAGGGCAGCGGCACGGCATCTGAAGGGAAATACCTTTACCGATGCCATGCTGCCGCAGATTTTCGCAAGGATCAGCCTTGCTGATACACGATTTCCTTTTTGATGTGTTCCGCGTAGGATTCGCTGACCAGAACCTCGATCAGCTTCAGAGCGAAGGGAATGGCAGTGCCGGGGGCTTTGGATGTGATCACATTGCCGCTGACACAGACCTCTTCGGAGGAGATATCTGCACCGACCAGATATTCTTCCATACCGGGGTAAATGGTTGCCCATCTGCCCATAACGATACCCAGCGCACCCAGTACCATAGGCGCAGCGCAGATCGCCGCTACCCATTTGCGGTCGTTATACTGCTTTGTCAGCAGCTCAGACAGACCCTCGTGTGCCATCAGATTTGTTGTGCCGGGCATACCGCCGGGCAGCACCAGCATATCTGCATCGTCTTCGATCTCTTCAAAAAGCAAATCTGCCGTAAAGGTAATGCCGTGGGCACCGCATACGGTCTTTTCGCCTGTAACGGAAACGAATTTTGCATCTACATTGACACGGCGGAGCAGATCAACGGGTGTTGCTGCTTCCATTTCTTCAAAGCCTTCTGCAAGGAATACATATACTTTTTTCATGGGAAATCCCTCCTGATTCTCTTATTTTATCCTTATTTTTTTATTTTACGATAAAATGAAAAGATTTTCAACTGAGAGCGGATGGAGTATAATCAATATATGGAACGGATGAAACGGGTGCGAAAGCGATGAAAAAGGAGGCAGACATGGAGATCGAACGCAAATTTTTAACGAAAGAGATTCCCTTTGATATCACTGAATATCCCTGTAAGCAGATGGTGCAGGCATATCTTTCCTTTTCGCCCACCATTCGGATCCGTCAGGCAGAGGATGCCTATATTCTGACGGTGAAGGGAAAGGGACACCTTGCCAGAGAGGAATTTGAACTGCCTCTGACAAAGGAGGAATATGACAGACTATTCCGGAAAACAGAGGGGACACCTGTGTGCAAAAAACGGTATCTGGTTCCTTTGGACGGAGGACTGACTGCGGAGGTGGATTTTTACGAGGGAGAACTGCAGGGCTTGATGACTACGGAGGTGGAATTTCCTTCTCTTGCAGCGGCGGAAGCCTTTGTGCCGCCGAAGTG
>JAUNCB010000020.1:0-7905 GCA_030526765.1 Bacillota bacterium | reverse complement strand
TGTCAGTGAGGAAAAGGCATATACAAATACGGCACTTTCTCTGTATGGGATGCCGAAGGAAAGCTAAGAGGACTGCGAAAGCAGTTCTTTTTTATTTGCACTCCTCATAGGCTGTAACGATGAAAAATACAGACAAGCAGAACGGGGGAAGGGTATGTATAACAGACGGTATGAAAAGGTGTTTCTGATGCTTCGACAGGAAACGGCAGGCTATGGTACAGGAAAGCGTCCGCCATGGGGAAGCTGTGTGATGGAGCTGAAAAACGGCAGGGGCAGGCTGCAGCTTACCATACAGGGGCTGAAGGCGGGCAGCTATGAGGTTTATGCCATGGCAGGGGAAGAAACCATCTTTTGTGGCTTAGTGCAGCCGCAGGGGAAGGAGGGTCGCTGCGGACTGAAATGGGACTTTGATCCGGATAAGCTGGGAAGCGGAAGGACGGCGGAGGAGCTGCATACGGTGCTTGTGATGGCAGAGGGGCTGGCGGCACCGTTGACGGCATATTTTAAGGGGAAGCAGGACTGGAAAAAGGACTTTAAAAGACGGGAGCGGGCGGAGATTTTGCTGGAAGCGGCGGAAATGTTGGAAGGGATGGAAAAACGGGAAGCTCCCAAGGCTCGCATAGATTACAGCGAAGGCGGAAAAGGGGCGGAAGAGTACGAAGCAGAGGAAAAGAGGGAAAGGAATGGCAGCGAAGCGGCTGCAGAGGAGCGGAAAGAACGCAATATCAACGGAGCGATTGCAGAGGAGCAGAAGGAAAGCTATCATGGCAGCTTTCAGGGGCTGCTGGCAAAATTCAGACGGGAGCTGGAGGAGCTGGAGGAGGCTGGCATCCTGAGCCCGAAGGAAACGGAAGCGATTCGCAGCAGCGGGGAACCCCCGAGGTGTGTGCAGGAAAAGACGGAGCAGGGGCTTTTTGCCGCCCATCGGGAAACTTCTCCCTTTGGAGATGGAATACCATGGAAATGTCTGACACCCGATGAGCTGAGCCTTCTGGCGGAGATCCCTCTGCACTGGCGGCAGGAATTTTTCTTTCTGCTGCCCGGTCGGAAATATCATCATCTGATTTTACAGGAAAAAGAAGAGGGGATTTATCTGGGGCTGCCCTCTTATTACAGAGAGGAAGATGCAAAAGAGGGAGAGCGGTTTGGATTTCGGGAATTTCGCCCTGTGGAGGGAGACCGGGGCTATTGGATGTGTTTTCTGGAGAGAAAGAAATGATTGAAAAAACAGGGATTTCCGTGTAAACTACTCTCAGTGATATTTTATAAAAGGAGATTTGCAGGATGAGAGTCAGAAAAAAAGCATGGGCATCCCAGGAACTGCTGGAGAATAGCCTTGTGATCAATGATGCCCCCGAAAAAAAGGGGAAATGGAGAGAATATTTCGGGAATGATAACCCGATTTATGTAGAGATCGGCTGTGGTAAGGGCGGGTTTCTCAGAAAAAACGCAGAAATCTATCCCAATGTAAATTTTATCGGGATCGAAAGACAGGAAACGGTGGTTGCCATGGCGGCAAGACGTGCCGATGAAGAACTGCCCAACCTTGCCTTTGTGTGGGATAATGCCTCCAATCTGTCCGATTTGTTTGAGGAAGGAGAATTTCAGCGCCTGTATCTGAATTTCAGCGATCCCTGGCCGAAAAAACGCACTTACAAGCGCAGATTGACCTATCGCGGCTTTTTACAGGAATATCGCCGTGTGATGGGAGAGGATGCGGAGATCTTCTTTAAGACCGACAACAGAGGTCTGTTTGAATTCTCTCTGAATGAATTCTGTGCGGATGACTGGATGCTTTCCAATATCAGTCTGGATCTGCACAACAGCGATTACGAAGGAAACATTATGACGGAATATGAAGAAAAATTCTCTGCCCAGGGCGCACCCATCTATCGTCTGGAGGCAAGAAACAGAAAGTAAGGATAGCTATGGATTTTGAAAGGATTTTCCCCTTTTGGGGTGATTTAAAACAGGAGGAGCAAAAGCTGGTCGAGGGAAGTGTCGTTTCTCAGAAAATGGGGAAGGGCGACATTCTGCATCGGGGCTGCGGGGAATGCAGCGGCATTGTCCATGTGGCAAAGGGACAGCTTCGGGTATACATTGTTTCCGAAGAGGGCAGAGAGGTGACCCTCTATCGTCTGCATCAGGGGGATCTGTGCGTGCTTTCAGCCTCCTGTCTGATGGATGCCATCGTTTTTGATGTGCTGATCGAGGCGGTGCGGGAAACAGAACTGGTGGTATTGCCTTCGCCTGCACTGAGCGTTGTCATGCAGAAAAACCCCATGGTGGAGCTGGCCCTTTATAAAACGGTGGTGGAAAATTTTTCTGAGGTCATGTGGACCATGCAGCAGATCCTTTTTATGGGGGCAGATAAGAGAGTGGCACATTTTCTGTGGGATGAAATGGCAAAAACAGGAGAAATGACCATCCGCCTGACCCATGAAGAGGTGGCTCGTTTTATCGGCAGTGCCCGAGAGGTGGTAACGAAGGTGCTGAAATATTTTGTGGAGGAAGAGGTGGTTGCTCTTTCCCGCGGAAAAATAGAAATCATCGATAAGGCAAAACTGCGCGGTTATCTGTAATGTGAGTCTGTTACATACAAAGAACTTTTTTTCTGGTAGTATCTTATCAGAAAAAAGTTCTTTTTGTTTTGGAAGGAGAGAATGGAATGAGGAAGAAAAGATGGGCAGTGCCCGATGAAAATATCTGTGTTTCCTGTGGTGCCTGCCGTAAGGTATGCCCGAAGGAAGCGATTACCATCTGGAAGGGATGCTATGCAGTGGTGGATGCGGCGGCATGCGTTGGCTGCGGGCTTTGTGCAAAAACCTGCCCTGCAGGCTGTATTGCAATAAAGGAGGCGGAAGTGGAATGAAGAAAAAACACTGGTATGATTATCTCTGGATCTGGGAGATCCTTTATTTCAGTCTGGGATTTTTTAATATCCTCTTTGCATGGCTGGGGATGATTGAATTCCTGCTGCCTCTGGCACTGGCGATTTTTGGCGGCAACAAGGCTTTCTGCAACAATTTCTGCGGCAGAGGGCAGTTGTTTCAGAAACTGGGGGGCTCCTGTAAGCTTTCCCGCAACAGACCCACACCGAAATTCATGACTGCCAAGTGGTTCCGTTACGGCTTCCTGACCTTTTTCATGGTGATGTTTGGCAATATGCTCTTTCAGACCTATCTGGTGGCAGCAGGGGCAAACAGTCTGAAGGAAGTGATCACACTGTTCTGGACCTTCCGTGTTCCCTGGGACTGGACTTACACCGCAGGCACCACAGCAGACTGGATCGCCCAGTACAGCTTTGGACTCTACAGCATGATGCTGACCTCCACCCTGATCGGGCTGATCGTTATGGCATTGTATAAACCACGTACCTGGTGTACCTTTTGCCCCATGGGCTGCATGACCCAGGGCATCTGTAAAATTAAAGCAAAATAACTCTTTTTGAAACAGACATACAACCCTCCCCAAAGAAAAACGGCATGATTGAAAATCATGCCGTTTTTTTGCAGGGGATTATGTATTTGATTCGGGATCTTTATTGGAAGGCTCCTCCGCTGCCAGAGCGGAAAGGAACTGCCGATAATACTGATTTACATTTTTCTTCCAGTTGCGGCAGACAGTCTGTGCCTGATTTTTGGAAACAACGGCAACACTGATCTCCATCAACGTGGCGCCGGCATCATCGCAAAGACCGCATTTCACCAGATAATCTCCGTTCAGCTCGGGGAAATAATTGGCAGTCACCGCATATTCTGCACGGATGCGGCGACCGTTTTCGTGAACATAAACATTGATCTCATTTTTCACCTCATCGGAGATACGGCTGATGAAATAGTTCATGACCTCTTCACCGTCATCCGTCAGTGTATAGCGGGTATTGTTCTGTTCTCTGGTTTTTTCCAGCCAGCCGGCCCCTTCCAGCTCGGAGAGGTATTGCTGCACGGAAAAATAATCCATATAGTTTTTTTCCAGCAGGAATTGGCAGATTTCGCTGTTGGAAAGGGCAATGCCCATTTTCTGCAGCAGATGCAGAATGATCAGTTTGTTTTCAGCCAGTTTTTTTGTGGAATACTGCATGGACAATGCCTCCTTTTTGCCAGATTTTTTATCCTGAGTAAATTTTAGCACATCCTTACTTTTCTTGTAAACCTTCCGCAGGGATTTTACAGTATTTTCCCTGTCGGATCTCGTTTTCCTTCAGATATTTATGCAAAGAATTAAGGACATCCCGCTTTCTAAGGCTCCAGAGAGGGGCTAAAAGGGTGTTTCGGTCGCCGTCGCCCGTCAGACGGTGCAGGACGATATCCTTCCGCAGATGGGCGATACAGTCTGCTGTAAGGGCTATGTATGCTTCCTTTGTCAGGGGCGTATAGCTGCCGTCGTGGTAAAGCGCAGCAAGGTCGCTGTCGGCAAGGACATGGAGAAGCTGCAGCTTTATGCCCTGTACGGGCAGGCGGTTGATGCAGTCGATGGTGTGCAGAACGGTTTCTCTGTCCTCCTGCGGCAGACCGAGGATCACATGGACCACAACGGGAATTCTCCGTTCTGCCAACCGATGTACGGCATCCTCAAATACAGACAGAGGGTAGCCCCGTCGGATACGAAGAGCGCTGGCTTCATCGGAGGTCTGCAAGCCCAGCTCCACCCAGAGCTGTGTTTTCTGATTCAGCTCGGATAACAGCTCCAGCACATCCTCTGGCAGACAGTCGGCACGGGTCGCAATGGAAATGCCTTCGATCCCTTCGCAGGAGAGGGCTTCCTCGTATTTTTGCCGCAGCTCAGCAACGGGAGCGTAGGTGTTGGTAAAGGCCTGAAAATAAGCGATATAGGCAGGATCCTTCCATTTATCCGCAGTCTGGGCCTTCCCCTGTGCGATCTGCTCTGAAATGGAAAGGGCGGCACTTTCCGCAAAATCACCGCTGCCGCCGGCACTGCAGAAGAGGCAGCCTCTGGTGCCGCAGCTGCCGTCCCGATTGGGGCAGGTGTAGCCGCCGTCCAGAGAGATTTTTGCAGCCTTTCTGCCGAAAATCTCCCGATAATATTCATTTAAGCTTCGATAGGGTTTATGATCCATGGCTCGGATCCTCCTTTCCTGCGTTTTTCTGCCGCAGCTCTTCGCAGAGTGTGGTCAGAGAAGTCCATTGGGCTTCATTTTGGGCTGCCTGCTGCACCAGCAGAAGAAAATCAGCTTTGCTGCTTTCCAGAAAGTGCAGGGTGCGTTCCTCTCTGGGTTCTCTGCAGGCGGACAGAAACAGAGAAAAGCTTTCTGCCGTGACTGCCAGCGGGATACAGGTTTCGATCTTTTTCAGAATGCCGCCGATGGTATCGCAGCCGCAGGGCTGCTTTGCCAGATGGTGATACAAGGCACGGCTGTTGAGAAAGATCACATTGGGTGCGGGAAATAACGATTTGTTTTCCAGATGGCAGCGCAGCAGAGATAAATAGCCGCAAAGGGCTTTGCGGCTGATGATCTGATTCATAAGGGTCACCTCGAAACGAGTGTCGTTTCAAGATAATATGTGCAGTTTCTGCTTCCTTACGATAGCAGTTTATTCCTCTACGATGGATTTCAGCTCCTGCAGCAGGGCTGCATTGTTTTCCGGAGAAAGGATGCAGAAGCGCAGGAAGGTTTCGTTTAAGAAGGTAAAGGAGGATGCATCACGGATGAGCATTTTTTTGCGGATGCAGGCCTCAAACAGATCGTGAGCGGTGATTTTGTCTGTGGTCAGCTTCAGCAGAATGAAGTTGGCTTCAGAGGGATAAGCTTTCAGATTTTTCCATGTGGAAAGCTCCTGAAAGGCTTTTCTGCGTTCTGCGGAAACCAAGGTCTGGGTTTCCTTGTGGAAGGCAAAATCCGTAAAGATATGCTGTCCGATGAAATCAGCCAGACTGTTTACACTCCAGGGATCGGAATTTGTTTTGAACCGATCCAGAAAAGCCTGATTGGAGCTCATGCCGTAGCCCAGACGGATGCCGGGAGCGGCAAAAAATTTGGATGTGCCGCGGATGACGAAAAGGTTATCAAATTCTGCCACCAGAGGAATGGAGCAGATCTCCGGCAGGATGTCGGAAAATTCGATATAGGTTTCATCTATCATCACAGAGGCACCGATCTTTTTGCAGTGCTCCAGTATGATGCGCATTTCATTGGTATGAATGGCTGTGCCTGTAGGATTGTTGGGGTTGCAGGCAATGAACATGCCAACCTCAGGAGTCAGGCTTTCCAGAAGGGCAGGCAGATCCAGACGGAAATCGTCCTCCTCCCGCAGGGGGAAATAGGTGAAGCTGCCGCCATTGAGGGTGATCTCTCGTTCATACTCGGAATAGGCAGGCCCCATAATGATGGAGTGGGCTGCATTGATGGTCTGAATGAAAGTGGCGATCAGCTCTGTGGAGCCGTTGCCCACTACGATATGAGAGGCATCTGCGCCGGTATATGCGCCGATGGCTTTTTTTAATGCTTTATACTTTTTATCGGGATATGTGCAGATCAGGTGCAGATTGTCCTTCAGGGCATCTGCCGCCTTCTGCGGAAATCCCAGCGGATTGATATTGCCGCTGAAATCAATGATATCCTCCTTGGGGATGCCGTAGGTGCGCTGGATGGCATCCAGATCGCCGCCGTGGGCATGGTTCAGATTCTTGGTCATGGTGTTTCCTTCCTTTATTTGATCGCCTTAGAATATTTCGTCGATTTTTTCTGTTTCAGTGAATTTTTCGCTCTGTGCCGTAATACGGGGATAGAGGATGAAGGGGTTGCCCTTTCCCTTTTCCAGAAGCGTAAGGTTCAGACCGTTTCCCTTTGTCTGAGCGGGGTACAGCTTCAGAACGCTTCCCATAAGAAGGGGAATCTCCTGCAGCAGTTTTCCGTTTGTTTTGTTCAGAGAACGCTTGGAACCCTGCTCGGAATAGTCTATATGGAAGCCGTTCTGATCGGGAACGGAAAGCAGATAATCTGCGTGCTCCTCCATGCAGAAGGCAGCACAGAGATCTCTGCAAAGCTGGCTCAGCTCTGTGTCCTGACCTACCTCAAGGATCTTCCAGAGGGCGGGATCCTTGATTTGGGATACACGGATGGAAAGGACATCGGGTACTACCTCCATCAGAAGCATCTGTTCTCTTGTCCGCAGCTCTGCTTCCTGCTGCACTGCTGCCAGCAGTGTTTCAAAGGGGAGAGAGGAGGGCATTTTCTGTCGGTCAATATGCTCCCGCTCGGGATCTGCGAACAATGCCTTTCCGAGTTTGGTCAGGCTGTAGTAGGTGGGGGGAGAGAAGAGCTCCGCTCCCAGATTGTGCTGCATCAGTATCAGTGCCGAAAGATGATTCACCAGATGGTAGAATCGGATGGGGGTAAAAGCAATGGGACGGATGAAGCGGAAAAACAGGCTCATGGGGGTCAGGAACCATTTGTCCAGCATGATGCCTGTGAAGAGGAAGGAGGAAACGATGGACTGCTCCTCCATGTTCATCTCATTTGGCGGGATCCGCCATATCTTTTCGATGTCCACATCGACTCTTTTATAGAAATCAATGAAGATCTGATCGATCTCCTGATTATCCCGCAGCAGCAGATAAAAGAAATCGGCAGTTGCTATGCCCTCTTCCAGATCCATACTGTAGGAAAACCGTTCCGCAGTCAGCATACAGGCTGTTTCTGCCAGCTGAAAGAGGATATCCGCCGTAGGCTGGGAGAAAAAGCGGCTGCATTCATCGGCGGGGCGTACCCGTCGGGTATGAATGGAGGGCATGGGCACCAGCAGTCCGTGAAGCCATGCCAGTCTGGTCAGATATTCCAGATAAAAGGCATCATTCATGCTGAGGCGATCCTGTATTTCTGCCTGATCTTCTGCGAAAAGCAGACCATGTTCATCGGTGGCACGGTCGGGGGTGCAGTATTCG
>JAUNCB010000264.1 GCA_030526765.1 Bacillota bacterium | reverse complement strand
AACCCTGTATCGTAAGACATTGGAGCATGCCACACCGGAAGAACTGTATCAGGCGGCGGTATTTGCTGTGCGTGATGTTATCACAGAAAAATGGATGAAGACCCATGACGAATACTATGAAAAGGACGTTAAGGTGGTATACTACCTGTCCATGGAATTTTTGATGGGCCGTTTCTTCGGCAATGCCCTCATCAATCTGGAAATGTTTGATGAGGTGAAGGAAGTATTCGCTGAGCTGGGCATTGATTACAACATGGTAGAGGATGCAGAACCCGATCCGGGTCTGGGCAACGGCGGTCTGGGCAGACTGGCAGCCTGCTTCCTGGAATCCCTTTCCACACTGAGCCTGCCTGCTTACGGCTGCGGCATCCGTTACCGCTACGGTATTTTCGAGCAGCGTATCGAAAACGGCTATCAGGTGGAAGCACCCGATAACTGGCTGGAGGACGGCGATCCCTGGGGTCTGAAAAGAAGCGAATATGCAGTGGAAGTAAAATTCGGCGGCAATGTTCGTGCTGTGGCAAATGAAAACGGCGGCTATAAGATGGTGCATGAAAACTTCCAGTCCGTTACAGCGATCCCTTACGATTATCCCGTGATCGGCTACGGCAACAATACCGTAAATACACTGCGTCTGTGGGAAGCAAAGCCCAAAACAAGACTGGATCTGAAATCCTTCAACGAAGGCAATTATCAGAAGGCGGCAGAGGAGGAAATGCTGGCAAATACCCTTTCCGACGTGCTGTATCCTGCCGATGAGCATATGCAGGGCAAAGAGCTGCGTCTGCGCCAGCAGTATTTCTTCATTTCTGCGACTATTCAGAGAGTGATCGCCCGCTTCAAGAAAATGCACACAGATTTCAATGAACTGCCCAATAAGGTTGCATTCCAGCTGAATGATACCCACCCCAGTATGGCAGTGGCAGAGCTGATGCGTGTGCTGGTGGATGAAAACGATGTTCCCTGGGAACAGGCGTGGGATATTACAAGAAAGGTATGTGCATACACAAACCATACCATCCTTTCCGAAGCACTGGAAAAATGGCCTATGGAACTGTTCAGCCGTCTGCTGCCCCGTATCTATCAGATCGTGGAAGAGATCAACCGCCGCTTTATGCTGGAGCTGACAGAAAAATACGGCAACGATCCTGCAAAAATCAGAAATATGGCAATCATCGCTGACGGACAGATCCGTATGGCATTCCTTGCTATCGTAGGCAGCCATTCCGTAAACGGTGTGGCGGCACTGCACACAGAAATTCTGAAAAATCAGGAGCTGAGAGATTTCTATGAGCTCTATCCTGAAAAATTCAATAATAAAACAAACGGTATCACCCAGAGAAGATGGCTGGTTCATTCCAATACAGCACTGGCAGACCTGATCTGTGAAAAGATCGGCAGTGACTGGGTAACCAATCTGGATGAACTGCAGAAGCTGGCACCCTATGCCGATGATGCCGCATTCAGAGAACGCTTCATGGCGATCAAAAAGGAAAATAAGATCGCTCTGGCTAACTATATCAAAGAAACAAAGGGGATCGAGATCAATCCCGATTCCATTTTCGATATTCAGGTAAAGCGTCTGCATGAATATAAGAGACAGCTGCTGAATATCCTCCATGTGATCGGTCTGTATAATCAGCTGAAGATGAACCCCGGTCTGGATATGGTTCCCAGAACCTTCATTTTCGGTGCAAAGGCGGCAGCAGGCTATCGCCGTGCGAAGCTGATCATCAAGCTGATCAATGCCGTTGCCGATGTGGTAAACAATGATGCCTCCATTGAAGGTAAGATCAAGGTGGTATTCATGGAAAACTACAGAGTGTCTCTGGCAGAAAAACTGATCCCTGCGGCGGATATCAGCGAACAGATCTCCACAGCAGGTAAGGAAGCATCCGGTACAGGCAATATGAAATTCATGCTGAACGGTGCCCTGACCATTGGTACAATGGATGGTGCCAATGTGGAAATCTGCGAAGAGGTTGGCGAAGAAAACATCTTTATCTTCGGCATGAGTGCAGATGAGGTACAGCAGAAGAATCGGGAGGGCTATGATCCCTGGATGGTTTACAACATGAATCAGGAGGTGCGTATGGCACTGACAAGCCTGATCGACGGAACCTTCGATTCCGATACAAACCTGTTCCGTGAACTGTATGATGCCCTGCTGACAGGCTTTGGCGGCAGCAGAGCCGATGAGTACTATGTTCTGGAGGATTATGCGGATTATGCAAGAGCCCACTGGGATATTGATGCTGCATACCGTGATACAGAACGCTGGGCAAGAATGGCGATCATGAACACAGCGAAGAGCGGTAAATTCTCTTCCGACAGAACCATCCGTCAGTATGCGGAGGAAATCTGGAATCTGCCCGAAGTGAAAATCAATCTGTAAGAAAAATGCGGCGGGAAAGATTTGACATCTGCGCCGGAAACAGGTAAAATAGAAAAACAGGGGCTGTGTATACAGCCCCTTGCATAAGCACCCGTAGCTCAGGGGATAGAGCGTTCGGCTCCGGACCGAAAGGCCGCAGGTTCGAATCCTGTCGGGTGCAGAA
>JAUNCB010000263.1 GCA_030526765.1 Bacillota bacterium | reverse complement strand
TATATTCTTTTTTCGCCCAGCCTGTCATGTGCCTGCGGATATAGGACAGCTCCGAAAGGGTCATCCCGATCTCGCATAAATAGCTTTCCGTTTCCGATTTATTCAGATCCGCCTTCAGGGCACTGCCGATCTCTGCTTCATGGGCACGGATGGCATGGGCAAGCCTGTCCAGTGCCGCTCTTCGGTATGGGAGAGGAATGGTTTTCCCCGTCCGAAAAAATACCCTCTGGTTTTGCAGAATGTCTTCGATCTGTTTCATTTTTCCGCCGCCCCTTCCATGCCGCCGCAGTATTTTCGTTCCGCTTTTTTCAGATTACAGTCGATCCGCTCCATCACCTGATAGAATATACGGATCTCCTCCTCGGGAATTTCCCTGCTGACATACTGATTGATCTCCAGACTGATGTCATTGATCTCCGCAAAGATCTTTTTCCCCTTTTCTGTCAGATGATAGCGTTTTTTATAGGCGGTACCCCCCTCTGTACGCACCAGCGCCTTCTCCTCCAGATCCCGCAGCACACGGGAAACCTGCGCCCGATCAATGCTTTCCTGTTCTGTCAGCTCCTTCTGGGTCACCCCTGCCTTTCCTGCCCTTCCCAGTTTGCAGAGGCAGGTGGTGTGGGTGCTGCCCAGTCCGTATTTTTTCATTTTATCACTTTTGATGCGCTGCAGCGCCTTGCCGGCCGATGCGATCAGCCCATCGAATAATTCAAATCTGTTTTCCTTCATCGCTCTCTCCTCCTGTCGCCCTATTATACAGCATTTTTGTTGAGAATACAACAAAACCACAAAAATAGTTTTCCCCTTCCCGCAAAAAAGAAGCCCTTTGCAAAGGGCTTCTTTTACACGCATCTCTCGAAAAAGATTTTCTGCTTCAACAAGATCCGTTTTCTTTATTTAGGAGTAGCAATGATGATGCGTACCGCATTGTCATATACATAGCCCATCAGTGTATACTGGCTTGCATCCATAGAGTTGATGTTTGACTTGTTATATGACTTGGTATCTGCATTGATGTAGCACTGTACATACTCGCAGACATCAAATTTCATGCTGCCGCTGTGGGCTGTCAGGGCATCCACGCTGCTCAGGGAACGGGAGGTCATGCTTGTAAAGTACTCTCTGCCCTTATCCCCCACACGGAATACCGCAGGACCGGAGGATACTGCCTCCAGCGTCGTTGCCTCAAAGGTGGTGCCGTTGATGATATATTTGTAGCTGTATTCTACCTCTCTCTCCCCATCGATTCTTACGGTGGATTCCTTCACATCGAATACGATACCGTATTCTCTGCCCTCACTGAATACATTATAAAGGATCAGGTCTGTAACCTTATTGTCCGCATTCTTTACATAGTAATATACATCGCTGCTTTCCAACCGCTTGCCTGCCAGTTTGCTGCTGTAGATACGTTTTACTGTGCCGTCCTGAGAAATATTCAGGATTCGTACATCTGCCGCCAGACTGTGGCTGCCTCCCAGTGTGGTGGCATCCTTGCTTACAGAGCCATGAATCTCACGCTTCTGCAGCCTTGTCACCTTATGCTTTCCATCGGCGAAGGAAACGGAAACCATGTCCCCTTTGCTGTAGCTGTCATCCACACGGAAGGTACGGTTTGTGCCGTCGGTGCAGGTCACATAGATCACCTTTTCCGCCTTTGTTACATTCAGTGCATTCACATAATCGTTCACACCTGTGCCTGTTACCACACCAATATAGCTGCCGCTGAATTTTTCTGTGCCAACTACATCTACCGCTGTACCGTCCATGCCGATCAGCAGGGTCACAATATCACCGATCTTATACTCACCCAGAGAGGAGAGTTTATAGGCCGCTGCAGCTTCCAACCGATAGGTTGCCCCTGCCACTGTTGCCGTTTCCGGTGCCACTGTGTTGGGAGATGCAACGCTGTAGGTACCTGTCACATGGTTGCTGTAGAGCCATACGGTCTGCATGCCTTCGTTATAATAATATACATCAAATTCCTTCGCTTCATCCAAAGATGCACTGACACCGTTTCTGTAAACGATATTCACAGGGAAGGAAACAGGGATCTCGCCGTCTGCATGCAGCACAAAGGGACCCTGCAGCTCCTCGGAAACCACGGAGGAATAATTGATAGTCTTGCCGCTTACGCTGTAGCCCAGCTCTGTGGCATATACCTTGCCATCTGCTGTTTTTGCATTCAGCAGGTTATAAAACAGCAGAACACAATCCCGCTCTGTCAGCACCTTTCCTCTTTCCAGGGAAAGTCCGTCTGCCAGACCAAGGGATTTTGCCTTTGTCAGCTGTGCCTGCGGAAAAGCACCTGCCAGTGCGGCAGGGTCATAGCCCAGAAGCTTCAGCAGAGAGGTTGCCGCCTCCTCTGCACGGATGCCGTCATTCACACGGAATCTGCCGCTGGCACTGCCTGTCATCCAGCCCTTTTCCACTGCCACACGCACATAATCCGCTGCCCAGTGGGTTTTGGGCACATCGGGATAAAGGGCACTTACTGCCTGCCCCGAAACTTCATTTTTATATTTGGAAGCTGCCACCAGCATTTTTGCAAATTCGCCGC
>JAUNCB010000262.1 GCA_030526765.1 Bacillota bacterium | reverse complement strand
GGTGCCAATATCCTTGGCAGAAGCGGTATCCGTGCGGCATATCGCACGGGCAGAGGGAAGATCATCGTGCGTTCCACAGCGGAGATCGAGGAGCATAACGGCAGAGAGCGTATCGTTGTTACAGAGATCCCTTATATGGTCAATAAGCTGCGTCTGATCGAAAAGATCGCAGATCTGGTTAAGGAAAAACGGGTAGAGGGCATCAGCGATCTGTATGATGCCTCTGCAGGGGATGATATTAAGATCATAATTGAAGTGAAGAAGGATGCCAATGCAAATGTGATCCTGAACCAGTTGTATAAATATACATCCTTGCAGGAATCCTTTGGGGCAAATATGCTGGCATTGGTTGACGGAAAACCTGTTGTGCTGAATCTGAAGCAGGCTTTGGAGGAATATCTGAAGCATCAGGAAGAGGTCGTGACCAGAAGAACACGCTTCGATCTGGATAAGGCGGAAAAGAGAGCCCATATTCTGGAAGGCCTGCGGATCGGTATTGATAATATTGATGAAGTGATCCGTATTATCCGTTCCAGATATGATGATGCCAAGGAACAGCTGATGGCGCGTTTTGGTCTGTCTGATGTGCAGGCACAGGCAATTCTGGAAATGCAGCTGAGAAGACTGCAGGGTCTGGAAAAGGAAAAGATCGATGCGGAATATGCCGAGCTGCA
This sequence comes from Bacillota bacterium, assembly GCA_030526765.1. Taxonomy (GTDB): domain Bacteria; phylum Bacillota; class Clostridia; order Lachnospirales; family Anaerotignaceae; genus Anaerotignum_A. The sequence continues at coordinate 1,888 of JAUNCB010000262.1, read as the reverse complement.
GAAAAAGATCGCTTATTATAAGACCATTCTTGCGGATCATAAGCTGCTTTTGGGTGTCATCCGAGATGAACTGACAGCCATCGGCGAAAAATACAGAGATGACAGAAGAACAAAGCTCATCCAGAACCCAGGTGAGATCGATGTAGAGGATCTGATCGATGAGGAAACCTGTGTCTTTACCCTGTCTAATCTGAACTATGTGAAGCGTACCCCTCTGGATACCTATAAGAGCCAGAACAGAGGCGGCCGTGGTATTATCGGGATGCAGACCAGAGAAGAGGATTATGTAAAGGATCTCTTCCTTGCTTCCACCCATGATACCCTGCTGTTCTTTACCAATAAAGGGAAGGTATATCGCATCAAGGGCTATGAAATTCCCGAAGCAGGCAGAACCTCCCGCGGCATTGCCATTGTAAACCTTCTGGAGATCGATTCCGATGAAAAGATCATGGCGGGTATTTCCGTAAGAGAATTCAGCGAGGATAAATATCTGGCGATGATCACCAAGCAGGGCATCATCAAAAAGACGGATATGTCCAGCTTTGCAAATATTCGGAAATCCGGTCTGATCGCTCTGAATCTGAGAGAAGACGATGCGCTGATTTCTGTTATGTCCATTGAAAAGGATGATCAGATCTTTGTTGCGACCAGAAACGGTATGGGAATCAAATTCTCCGAGGGAGATGTCAGACCCATGGGCAGAACAGCTACCGGTGTGAAAGCCATCACACTGAATGACGGAGACTACGTGGTTTCTGCTGTGAAGGTAACAGAAGGCTGTCAGATTCTGAATGTAACGGAAAAAGGCTTTGGCAAACGGACAGAGCTGGAGCATTTTAATCTGCAGTATCGTGGCGGTAAGGGTCTGAAGATCCACCAGCTGACAGAAAAAACAGGACTTCTGACAGGTGTTCTGATGATCGGGGAAAATGAAGAGCTGATGCTGATCACCTCCGAGGGTGTTGTGATCCGTCTGCGCTGCAGAGAGATCTCCAGCTATGGCAGAGCCTCTCAGGGTGTAAAACTGATGAATCTGGATTCCGGTGTTACTGTGGTCGGGATTGCGAAGATATCGGAAGAGGATATTGAGGAATCCGCAGAGGAAATGGCTGCAGGCATGGAAGAACAGGAATAAAATAATAATATAGATAAGAACGAGAACCCTCCGATCATGGAGGGTTTCTTTATGGGGAAAAATATGGTACACTGAGGATGAAATCAGGAAAACGGAAGGGAGGGAAAGTGCGTGCGGCGAATCATATATGAGATGATCGAAAAGGCGGAGGATGAGAATAAGCTCAGCAAGTGGTATGATATCATCATGATCCTCTGTATATTGCTGAGTGTGTTTCCCCTTTGCTTTCAATCCATTACAAAACCGCTGATCCTTCTGGATTATATCATGGCCTTTGTTTTTATTATTGATTATGGGCTGCGATGGATGACGGCGGATTATAAGCTGAGATTGGGAAAATTATCCTTTCTGAAATATCCTTTTACGCCCTTTGCGATCATTGATCTGGTGGCGATCCTTTCCTCGCTGACACCGCTGCATTCCGGCTTCCGTATCCTTCGTGTGATCCGTTTGCTGAAAAGCCTCCGTGCCTTGAAGCTGCTGCGCTATTCCAAGGGCTTTTATCTGATGACACGGGTATTCCGAAAGGAAAAGGATAATCTGCTGACTGTTTTTTATATGGTGATGGGCTATATCCTGCTTTCTGCACTGGTTATTTTTCAGGTGGAGCCCCAGACCTTTCAGAATTATTTCGATGCGGTTTATTGGGCAACGATCACGCTGACCAGCATCGGCTATGGTGATTTTACCCCCGTTACCTATGTAGGTAAAGCAGTGGCGATCCTTTCTTCCTTTGTGGGAATTGCAGTATTT
>JAUNCB010000261.1 GCA_030526765.1 Bacillota bacterium | reverse complement strand
CTTTTAGCGAATTGAAATCATATCTGTTGCATTTTGATTTACAATTCACGAATGAAAGTAAGCAAACTGCGAAATAAACCTTTAGGGAAGTGATCCTTTGAAAAATCTGAAAATGAAGGCGGCAAGAGCCGCAAAAGACCTCTCTCAGGAAGAGCTGGCGCAACTGGTCGGTGTGACCAGACAAACCATCGGCATGATTGAAGCAGGGAAATATAACCCTACGCTGAACCTCTGCATCGCCATCTGTAAAGCGCTGGATAAAACTTTAGACGAACTCTTCTGGGAAGAAGATGAAACATGACAAAATAAGGAGGAGTCTATATGACAAACTTTGTTGACGAAAGAGTATTACAGGCAAGACGGAAAATCGGCTCTGAAACGATGCAGCTGATGTATTATTTCATCGTGATTGCCTTTTGCGTAAAGGCGTTGGCTTTCGACATGGCATTGGAGGACTGTATCACTGAATTTATCCTCATGATAGCTGTCCCTGTCTATCAGAATATCCGTGCCAGACAGATGAAAGTGGTTCTGACCACATTCAACAGAAAAGCAACCAAAACCTCTACCCTTTCCGGCATTCTTGTCGCTGTTGCCGTCATGGCATTTTTTATGTGGCGAAAGGAAGGCAGGGTCGATCCCGAAGAAATCATCAGCTATGCGGTATCTTTTTCGGCAATGTTTCTTCTGGTGCGCTACGGCTTTACCTATCTGGAAAAAAGAAGGGCGAAAAAGCTGGAGGATGAATATGAAGATGACTGATTCTGTCCGCATCGGAAAAACAGCCTTCCGCCCACAAAAAATTTTCAGGAAACCGCAAAAAATCCTTGCAAATCAAGGTTTTTTATGATAATCTCATCTAGTGTCCTGCCGTATGCAGTTGACACCAGAAGAATAAATCCTTGCTCTCCCCCAAAGAGAGGAGGGCCATTAGTCCAAAAGGAGGTGTAACCCACATGAACAAATACGAATTAGCGCTGGTTTTAAGTCCCGCACTGGACGAAGAAGGCAGAGCAGCAGAAGTAGCAAAAGTACAGGCTACACTGGAAAGATTCGGTGCAAAAATCGAGAAAGTTGATGACTGGGGCAAAAGAAGACTCGCTTACGAAATCGCAAAAGTAAACGAAGGTTTCTACAGCTTCACAACATTCGAAGCACCCGCTGCTGCACCCGCAGAAATCGAAGCTCGTATGCGTATTATGGAAAACGTTCTGCGTTACCTGATCATCCGTAAAGAAGCTTAATCAGCTTGTAAAGGAGGTAACTTTATGAACAAAGTGATCCTGATGGGCAGACTGGTAAGAGATCCCGAGGTAAGATACTCTCAGGGCAATGAACCTCTTGCCGTTGCCAGATACACTTTGGCGGTAAACCGCCGTTTCAAACGCCAGAATGAGCAGGATGCCGATTTTATCGGATGCGTTGCATTTGGTAAAGCAGGCGAATTTGCGGAAAAATACTTCAGAAAAGGTCAGATGGTCAGCGTAATCGGTCGGCTGCAGGTTCGCAGCTGGGACGATAACGAGGGCAAAAAACGCTGGAGCACAGATGTTGTGGTAGAAGAGCAGTACTTTGCAGAAAGCAAAGCTTCCTCCGAAAGCCACAGAGATGCAGCACCCGCTGCCGCTCCCAAGCAGACAGCCCCTTCTGATGGTTTCTATCCTATCGATGAAAGCATCACAGATGACGACCTGCCCTTCTAAACATTCTAACAAGGAGGACTTGGAATCATGATTAAAAAACGTGGTCGCAGAAAAAAACGCGTTTGCCAGTGCTGTGCTGACAAAGTAACAACAGTAGATTACAAAGATATCAGCAAACTGAGAAGATACGTTTCCGAAAGAGGCAAAATCCTTCCCAGAAGAATCACAGGCAACTGTGCAAAACACCAGAGAGCGCTGACAACAGCAATCAAAAGAGCAAGACACGTATCCCTGATGCCCTACACACAGGACTAATTCAGAGATATTACGAGGATAGAATCCAATGGATTTTGTCCTTTTTTATTGTTACATTTTTCTTAAGATTCTTTCATTTTCTGCAATTTTATGGAAATCTCTTCAAAAAACTGCTATACTGAACCCAACCTGATATTAAGCCAAAAAAGGAGGGCGTATCTATGAAATATAGAATTATTGGCTCCGTTGTTCCTGCTGTTGAGATCCTGTTTGATGAAAGCGGCGAAAGCATCTACACACAGTCCGGCGGCATGACATGGATGAGCGAACACATTGAAATGGAAACAAACACCCGTGGCGGTCTGCTGAAGGGTCTTGGCCGTGTATTCACCGGCGAATCTCTCTTCATGGTAACCTTCACCAGCAAAAAACCCAATGAAAGCATCAGCTTTGCGGCAACTGCTCCCGGCTGTATCCACCTGCTGGATATCGGCAAAAACGGCAATATGATCATTGCCAAGGGCTGCTTCCTTTGTGCACAGGAAACCGTAAATATGAAGGTTGCCTTCACAAAGAAATTCTCCGCAGGTATGTTCGGCGGCGAAGGCTTTGTTCTGCAGGAGCTGAGCGGCAGCGGCATCGCATTCCTGGAAGTTGCAGGGGATCTGGTCGAAA
>JAUNCB010000260.1 GCA_030526765.1 Bacillota bacterium | reverse complement strand
CCGGAGATTTCGTCTTTGATCTGTTCTTCTGTCATGAAGATATGTGCGTCATCCTGGTTGAAGCAGCGTACACGCATCAGGCCGTGCAGCGCACCGCTCTTTTCGTGTCTGTGTACCAGACCGATTTCAGCCACACGCATAGGCAGGTCTCTGTAGGAATGCATATCCTGTTTGTAAACCAGCATACCGCCGGGGCAGTTCATAGGTTTTACTGCGTAATCTTCTTCGTCGATCACTGTTGTGTACATGTTATCTTTGTAGTGATCCCAGTGACCGGATCTGTACCACAGTTCTCTGTTCAGAATGATGGGTGTGGAGATTTCCACATAGCCATCTTCTTTATGGATCTGTCTCCAGTAATCCAGCAGTGTGTTTTTCAGAACCATACCCTTAGGCAGGAAGAAGGGGAAGCCAGGGCCTTCATCCAGCATAGCAAACAGCTTCAGCTCTTTGCCCAGCTTTCTGTGGTCACGTTTCTTTGCTTCTTCGATCATTGTCAGGTATGCTTCCAGTTCGGATGCCTTAGGATAAGCTGTACCGTAGATTCTGGACAGCATTTTGTTCTTTTCGGAGCCTCTCCAGTAAGCACCTGCAACACTTGTCAGCTTGATTGCTTTTACTGTTTTTGTGCTCATCAGATGAGGGCCTGCACACAGGTCTGTGAAGTCGCCCTGTTTGTAGAAGGAGATAACCGCATCCTCGGGCAGATCCTGGATCAGCTCTACTTTATAGGGTTCTTCTCTTTCTTCCATATATTTGATTGCTTCTTCTCTGGGCAGTTCAAATTTTTCGATAGCAATGTCTTCTTTTGCGATCTTCTTCATTTCTGCTTCCAGCGCTTCCAGTTCTTCCTGTGTGAACGCTTTTTCTCTGTCAAAGTCATAGTAGAAGCCGTCAGCGATGGAGGGACCGATTGCGATCTTTGCTTCGGGGTACAGGCGTTTTACAGCCTGTGCCAGCATATGAGATGCTGTGTGGCGGAATGCCAGTTTACCAGCTTCATCTTCAAATGTGCAGATAGAAACCTCTGCATCTTTATCCACTACATAACGCAGATCCTTTACTTCGCCGTCAACGATGCCTGCGCAGGCATTTCTTGCCAGACCTTCGCTGATTGCTTTTGCAATTTCCAGTACGGATACAGCGCCGTCAAATTCTTTTACAACGCCGTCTTTCAGTGTAATTTTCATACTTCTTTCTCTCCTTTTTTCAGAACTTTATTTTCTGAAAGCGAACCGATTTTTAAACACAAAAAAATCGCCCACTTTCCTCTACGAAAAGGGACGAGATCACTCCCGCGGTTCCACCCTAATTGTTCCATTCAACCACTCATTTTATGACGATAACGGAGTCACCGGGCTGTATTAAAGCCGCTCAGAGGTGGTTTTCATACACTTTCCCTAGCAGGATGCTTCCACCCACCGAAACATCGGGGCATCCCTCTCTGGAGCGATCAGGAAAGGACTACTGTCCTCATCAACGCATTCATTATATGTTCTGTGTCTGAACACATTGATAATTATATCATTTTAATAGATACTGTCAACCATTTTTTGCAAAATTGTACTGGAGAATTTTACAACTGTCTTTCGATGGAAAACAGATCAGAACCATTTCTTTCTGCGGAAGAACAGAATCCCTGCCACAATAAATAAGACAGAAATCGTCGAAACAAAGAGATACCCATGCTCCCATGCATATTCCGGCATATCAAAATTCATTCCATACCACCCTGCAATCAGAGTCAGCGGCAGAAAAATCGTTGTCACCACCGTAAACAGCTTCATGGTTTTATTCAGACTGATATCCACCTCCGCTTCGTAGCTTTCCCGTACCTGTGTTACGCTTTCCCTCAGATTCAGTACATTCTGAAAGCGCCGTTCGGTTCTGCGGTACAGCATCCGAAAGGACAGCAGCATTCCCTGTTCAAATAACCCATTTTCATTCTGTATCAGAATATCCAGCACATTCAGAAGCTGTTCGTAGTACTTTTTCAGCACCATCAGCCGCTTCCTGAGACTGATGATCTCCGAAACACAATCCCCCTTCCCTGTACCGATCAAAACCTGCTCCAGCTCCATGATCTCCTTTTCAATGGTATCAAAGGCAGCTTCATCCCCTTTGGTCAGCTCTGCAAAAAATCCGTAAAGCAACCGTTCCTGTGGATATTTTCCCTCCAGCTCATGAAACAGATTTTCGATTTCCTCCTTGCGGGAGGTAAAGCAGAGCCATCGTTCCTTCTCCAGATAAAACAGCACACTGCCTTTGCTTAGCAGCAGATTTTCGTAATCCAGCATTTCCAGAGAAATACAGTCAAACCCTTCAAAGGAATCATATCTGCCATAGCCAAAATGCCGCATATCCTCCAGGATATCCAGCGGCAGATTCTTCTGCTCCATTTCATCATAAGCATACACCAGTGCCATCTCCATCCCTCCCCTTTTATGCTTCCCATAATTGCCCGTTACAATCAAAAAAACGGAAGGATCACACGATAATGTATTCCTTCCGTTCTTGATTCGATTTTAATTTTCAAATACAGATACAAAACTGTTTCTTCTATAATAATATCTC
>JAUNCB010000259.1 GCA_030526765.1 Bacillota bacterium | reverse complement strand
GTTTGGTCTGTCCAATGTGACCTCATCCTTCTTTCAGGCCATCGGCAGCCCGAAAAAAGCATTGCTGGTTTCCCTTTCCAGACAGGTGTTTTTCCTGATCCCTCTGGCACTGCTCCTTTCCTCTTATTTTGGATTGGATGGTGCGCTGGGAGCGGCACCTCTGGCGGATGTGCTGACCTTCCTTCTGGCGGGCAGCCTGCTGCTGCGGGAGCTGCGGCTCTGGCGAAAAAACGGAATGATCGTATAAAAAGAACTGCTTCAGGCATCGGAGAAATATTCCGATGCCTTTTTTCATATCCATAAAGCAGGAAAGAATGGGGGTATGGGTATGAATTGGAAACGGGGGATCAGGCTTGCGCTGGTGTTTGGGCTATGCTTTCTGGGAGGAAGAGGCTTCGGGCGGCTGGAGGAGGCAGTGCTGACAAGCGGAGAAAAAGGGGGCAGACTGGCGATTTTAATCGATGATTTTGGCTACCACGGAGAAGGAACAGCGGAGATGCTTGCCCTGCCGATCCCCTTTACGGCGGCGGTGATGCCCTTTTCCAAATGCACTGAAGCCGATGGGGCAGCGATTCGGCAGGCAGGGAAGGAGATATTCATCCATATGCCTATGGAATCTCTGACGGGAAAACGGGAATGGGTTGGAGAAAAAGGTGTTTTTCGGAATATGAATGCAGCAGAGATTCGGGCGCGGGTGGAGGAGGCCATTTCTGTTTTACCGGATGCAAAGGGGATGAATAACCACATGGGCTCTGCCATTATGGAGGATGAGGCAAGTCTTTCGGCCGTAATGGAGGTGCTGCAGGAAAAGGGGGTGATGTTCGTGGACAGTGTGACCACGGCAAACAGTCTTGGGCAGAAAATCGCAGTGCAGAAGGGGGTTCTGTTTCTGGGGCGGGATGTTTTTCTGGACAGTACCGATGATGTGGCTGAGGTGAAGAAAAATCTGCGCAAAGCGGCGGAGATCGCTCTTGAAAAAGGAAATGCCCTTGCCATTGGCCATGTGGGACCGGAGGGCGGCATGGTGACCGTACAGGCGATACAGGAACTGATCCCTGAACTGGAGGCAGCGGGAATTACATTTGTGACCGTCAGTGAACTGGCAAAATAGACAGGGGTGTGGTATAATTATCTTCTGAAAAAACGGAGAGGGGGAGAAGGTATGTCCCACTGGAACTCCAGAGGGCTGCGGGGCAGCACCTTTGAAGAGATCATCAATTTCACAAATGAGCGCTACAGACAGTCCAGGCTGGCATTGTTCCAGAAGATCCCCACACCGATCACGCCGGTGAAGATGGACGGGGAATCCAAGACCATCACGCTGGCATACTTTGAGAAGCAGTCCACGGTGGATTATATCGGCGTGGCGCAGGGGGTGCCCATAGCGTTTGATGCCAAGGAAACGGCAGGCAAAAGCCTGCCCCTGCAGAACATCCATGAGCACCAGATGGCGTTTATGGAAGAATTTCAGGAGCAGCAGGGGCTGGCGTTTCTGCTGGTGCATTTTTCGGGGGTGGATGAATATTATCTCCTGCCCTTTGAAACACTGAAGCTATATTGGGAAAATGCGGCAAAGGGCGGACGGAAATCCATCCCCTATGATGCCTTTGAAGAAAAATACAGTATCCGCCAGAACGGCAGTCTCCTCCATTATCTGGAGGCAGTCAGCCTGTATCTGGAGGAATCGGAAGCAAGGAAGTGAAAAACATGCTGAAAAAAGCAGCAGTGGAAAATATATTGACGGCGGCACTGGAAAGCGGTGCGGACTTTGCGGAAATTTACGCAGAGGAAGCCAAGCGCAGCAGCATCTCCATGGTAAACGGAAAGATTGAAACGGCACTGGGCGGCATGGACTATGGCGCAGGGGTGCGTCTGTTCTTCGGCAATCAGGCGATCTATGGCTTTACCAATGACCTCACAGAGGAAGCCCTCATCCGCATTGCCCGAGAAGGGGCGGCGGCAAGAAAAGGGGACCGCATTTATCCTCTTCGGGGATGGAAGGAGATGGCGGCAAGATGCATCAATCCCATCCGCATCCTGCCGGACAGCATTGCAAAAACAGCCAAGGCAGAGCAGCTGAGAAGGGCTTCTCTGGCGGCAAAGGAATATGATACCCTGATCACCCAGACCCGCTCGGGCTATCTGGAGGTAGCAAAGCATGTTCTGGTGGCAAACAGCGAAGGCATCTGGGGAGAGGAGGACAGAGTCCGCTCCCGTTTTACCATAGAGGCGGTGGCATCCTCTGCCACGGAAAAACAGAGTGGGCATCTGGGCCCCGGCGGCTCGGAGGGCTTTGAGCTTTTTGACCGTATTGATGTGGAGGCGTGTGCCGGAGAAGCGGCAAGGGTGGCTGTCACCATGCTGGGAGCAAAGCCCTGCCCTGCAGGGAAAATGCCTGTTGTGATCGACAACGGCTTTGGCGGTGTGATCTTCCACGAAGCCTGCGGTCACGGACTGGAAGCAACGGCGGTGGCACGAAATGCCTCTGTTTTTGCGGGAAAACTGGGGCAGCGGATCGCTTCCCCTCTGGTAACGGCCATTGATGACGGCACCATTCCCAATGGCTGGGGCTCTGCGGAAATG
>JAUNCB010000258.1:1873-2660 GCA_030526765.1 Bacillota bacterium | reverse complement strand
ATCATGCCTGTTCCAAGAAATTCGCATATTACTGTTTTACGACCACCGAGCATTTCCGCAGGGTTTTCCGTCTCCAGCCCCATATACCAGCCCAGATCTATCAGATTCGGGCTTTTTTCGTACATCTGCGGCTCCTTCTGGATGATCACAAAAACAGACATGGTATCCTCCAGATCTGCGATCACCTCCACACGTTCCGTATCGCTTGCAAAGACACCTGTGATATCCGCCGCTCCCTGCTGCTTCAGCCCCTGTTCCTCCAGTGCCATTCTGTAGTAATAAAGGGTATTGGCAAAGCAGGAGGCTGCCTCCGTTTCAAAGACATCATGAAAATCCATCGCATCATACTGCAGGATATAGCCCAGACCTCTTTTTTCAGAGCCTACCAGCTCCGCACCGGAGAAGGCACCGAAATCCAGCGCCTGCGTATAGCCGCTGTAATAGCTGTCCATGTAGGAGACCTTTTCCGCTGTTGCCCTCCGATCCAGTCCATTGACACAATGAATGGGAATGGCAAGGTTCAGATCGCCCGGGGAATTCATAAAGCCTGCCGTGGTCACACCGATCACCCGCCCCTGCTCATCCAGCAGAGCGCCGCCGCTGCTGCCCATGGCGATGGGCACAGAGATCTGAATATATTCTGTTCCCGACACGGCTCTTTTTGCATTGGAAATGATCCCCTGAGACATGGTGTTATCCAGCCCCAGCGGACTGCCGATGGCATATACCTGCTGTCCCTGCTTCAGTGCCGCAGAATCTCCCGTCTCCAGATAAGGGAAATCTTCCC
>JAUNCB010000258.1:242-1863 GCA_030526765.1 Bacillota bacterium | reverse complement strand
GTGCCAGATCATTTTCCTTATCATAATCAATGACCTTCACATCATGGGTGGTATACCCGTCTACCGTTGTGATCTCAATATACTGGCTGTTGGCGATCACATGATGATTCGTTACCGCCAGCCCGTCAGAAGAAAGGAAAAAGCCGCTGCCGCTTCCCTTCATCTCTCCGTTAAAGCCATATACCTTAATGAAGAAAACCGCAGGCGAGCATTTTTCGGATATTTCCTGTGCCGTCAGTGCTGCTTTCTGCGGCGTTCCAGTATGCTTTTCTCCGCCTTCCGCCGAGCGAACCGTTACGGTCTGAGATGCCTGATCCCAGCCCACCGATGCGCCAAAGGCCTCCAGAACCGCCCGAATGGGCAGATATACCCGTCCTTCTATAATCCTTGCCTGTGTATCCGTTGCCACATCGGTTCCGTTTACGGTAACCTTATTCTGCCCTACTGGCACCTGCACCACCGTCTGATCCTTAAATACCGATGCCGTACGGGAAACCTTATCCCACGATACGGTACAGCCATAGGCCTCCATTGCCGCCCGCAGCGGCACCAGTGTTCTGCCGTTTTCATCCATGACGGGCTCTCCGCCGGAGGCTGTAAAGTTCACCGATTTGCCGTCGATGGAAACACCAATGCCCGCAAAGACAGGCACCGCCATCCAAAGGGAACATATGGCTGCAATCAATATCATCCTTTTTTTCATGCAGAATTCCTCCTGTTCTTTCTTTTTATCTCCATACACGCCCTTCTGTTACAGAGCCCTTTGTTATCCTTCATTTCTTCTGTTTGTAAACCAATAAAAGAGGAAGCATCTTACCTCCCCTACCCGAACGATACATAAATTTTATAGTTATTCTTTTTAAATGTCAAATGAAAAGACAGCTTCCGAATCTCTCAGAGGCTGTCTCCCTTCTTCGCCATGCTGCTTACCGCACAGGAACCCTTTTTACATTAAATGGCAACGCCGTTGGCACGCAGTTCATTCACAACAAATTCTCTTGTTTCTCTTATTTCATCCATGATATATTTCACATCTTCTTCTGTTGCTTTCGTCATGGCATAATTTTTCACACAATTATGTACATAGGATTTTTTCGCCTTTTCCATATCGTATTCTCTTGCACGGATCAATTTGGGATCCTCAGGGAAAATCAGATTTTTACCCGGCACTTCATCATCGGGATCGCCAAAGAGAACCTCTACCCCATTTTGCTTTGCAAAGGTCAGCTGCGTCATGGTATGCTTGCCCGCTCCTGTATATTCCGTTTCCTGCACAATGATGATCTGATCTTCATCCATCTGCTGTGCCAGGGCAAATGCTGCAGTCAATGATGTGTTCCCTGCAGGGCCTCTTTCATAGCCCTCTAATACTGCCAGCGCCTGTGTGATATAGAAAACTTCTCCCTGTTTCACCGTTACATAGCGATCCATGTAGCGCAGTGTACGCGCTGCATTTCTGGGGCAATCCGAGCGATCCGGCCATGTTACAAAGGGAATCGCAAAGCCTGTATGCCCTGTTGTGCAGGATTTCTTATTAAAATCATGATTGGACGCCATGTGCAATCCGGTCAATTCAATACTTGCCCCTACAATCTGCGTATTCTTCGCACCTGCTTTCAGC
>JAUNCB010000258.1:0-232 GCA_030526765.1 Bacillota bacterium | reverse complement strand
CCTTGCCGTACCGGTCAAGTTGCCGCCGTCGGCATTGGTACATACCACAACGTCCGGGTCTTTCCCGAAACGCTCTCTGCACTGTACTGCCAGCTCATACCCAAGGGTTTCCACGCCGGCAATCCCAAAGGGCGTATATAAAGAAGCATTGAAATAGCCTGTTTCTTCCAAAAGGCCTAAAAATGTTGTGAATAATTCCGGGCCAACTGTCAGCTGCACCACTTCCGCACCA
>JAUNCB010000257.1 GCA_030526765.1 Bacillota bacterium | reverse complement strand
AGGTCTTGCTCAGGTAAAATCTATCGTAGAAGCCTTTGGCGGCACTATTTATGCCAAAAGCAATCCTGACAATGGCATGGCGATTTTTATTCAGCTTCCGGTTTCCGAAGCATCCGCCTCTTAAATCCTTATATAACAAAGAAAGGTCGAATGAGGATATCCTCATTCGACCTTATTTTATTGCTTAAAAACATATCCCGCACTGCGTACGGTGTGGATCAGATTTTTCCCTACATCGCCCAACTTTTTCCGCAGATTGGAAACATGTACCATAACGGTACGAACATCCCCAAAATCCTCAGACTTCCATACCTGCTGATATAGGTTGTGATACAGCATCAGCTCTCCTTCATGATTGATCAGACAGAGCAAAAGCTCATACTCGATGGGAGAAAGATCCACCAGTGTCTTTTGCTCTTCCCCCTCTGTCAGCCATACCTCATGCACCTGCTTTTTCACCAGAAGTCCGGGGAAATGCATTTCCTGCACCTCTGTTTTCAGATTATACTGCTTTGCTCTGCGGATATTGATCTGTACACGAACAATCAATTCCTCATAATTCACAGGCTTTGTTATATAATCATCTCCGCCCATCTGCAGTGCAGAAATCTTGCTCAGGTTATCGCTGAGGCAACTCACAAAAATGATCGGACAAACAGATGTATTCCTTACCTCGCCGCACAGACTGGTTCCTTCTCCATCCGGCAGCATCATATCCAACAGGATCAGATCAAAAGATTTTTTTTTCAGCAGTTCTCTGGCTTCTGCAAGCGTAAGGGCTGCTGAAACCTCATACCCTCTGCTTTCCAGCAATCTTTTGGTAATAAACGACAGGTTTTTATCATCTTCTACCAGCAGAATCCGTTCCATTTTCTTCTCCCCTTTGTCATACTTTTTTCTCACCAGCAGGGAACATCAGATATACAGAAAAACCGCCATCTTCTTTACTGGATATTTCCACACTGCCGCCACATTCTTCCATCAGCCGTTTCACTTCATAAAGGCCATAACCACTGCCGGTTTTCCCTTTACAGTTTTCTCCCCGATAGCCTTTTTCAAAAAGATGGCTTAAGTCCTTTTCTCCGATCCCTACCCCATCGTCCTTAAATACCACCAACACCTGTTCGGTTCCTACATAATAGATATTGATATAGATATTGCCATAGGGAGGCAGGTATTTCATTGCATTTTCGAACAAGTGAAACATAATGCGCATGACAGAAATTTCCTCTGCAATGGCATACATTTTGGGATATTCCCGTTTGATAGATATGTACACAGGTATCTTCTGCGCCATTTCATTGACAAAGCCTGTTATTTTATCAATAATTTTCACCAGGTCTACCCGTTCTGTCCGATGCACCTCATCTGCCTCATCCAGCACAACCTTCATCACATCATTCATGTACAGGATATTATCACAGATATTCCCGATGATTTCCCGTTCTTCCTGCTGAGAAAGAAGTCCCTGCCTTAACAGTTCTCCATATCCTGTAATAATAGACATGGGCATACGTACATTATGGGATAGCATTCGTTTGATCCAATCTATATCCGAGATCATACACTTTTCTCTCCTGTCCGAAAAACCGCCTGTCTGTCAAACACACTTTCCGTGGTGTTGATTCCCTCTTCCATCACGGAAGAGAACACAGAACTGTTTGTATTCAGGCTCCAATGCTCTTTTTTCTGTTCACGGTAGGATTGTGTCGGCTCATTTTCCTCTGCTTCTATATTTTTGTTTTTCTGACGCAGCCGATTCAGATTATTCTGGCGTATCAGCGTTTCACTCATTCGCATAAAATCACTCCTTACAAGCCTACCATATGGGCAAAGGGTTCAAAGTCCGCCTTTGTAAATACCTTACCTACCTTGATAAATTCATAGCGGATCGCCTGCAGATAATGGCGCATACAAACCTCTTCCCCGTCGCCGTCCGCCGCAGCAAGAAACGCAGCATTCAGGATACAGTTCTTGATATTACCACCTACAAATTCAAAGCGTTCCGCAAGGAATCTGATGTCGACATCCTCTCCCAGAGGTGTACTTTTTGGAATCGTTGTTCTCCAAAGCATTTCTCTCGTATTTACATCGGGGAATTCAAATTCCACGATATATTTCATACGACGGAAGAATGCCGGGTCAATGTTATGCTTATAGTTTGTTGCCAGAACAGAAACACCGTCATAGGCTTCTACTTCCTGCAGAAGCAGGGCTGTTTTGTTATTATTGGATGCCTGATTACTGCCGCCGTCATCCGAACGCTTCGCAAACAAGGTATCACATTCATCGAAGAACAGAACGACATTACATTTCTTCGCTTCTCTGAAAATCATGGAAATAGATTTTTCCGTTTCACCGACATACTTATCAATAACCTTAGACAGGTCAACACGATACAACTCCAGATTCAGCTCATGGGCAATTACCTGCGCACACATGGATTTACCGGTACCGGGCGCCCCGAACAGCAGGATCGAAAGCCCTCTGCCGTAAGGATATTTCTTATTGTAATCCCAGTTATCATAAACATGCTTACGGAAATTCATCTGGTCAATGGCGTGCTCCAGTGTTTCCCTCTGATCTTTATTCATAACGATATCCTCAAAGCCGAAATTTGCTTTGACCTTCGTTGCTTTCTGTGTCAGCTCAGAGCTCATCTGATTATAACAG
>JAUNCB010000256.1 GCA_030526765.1 Bacillota bacterium | reverse complement strand
GTCGTTTTCCTCCGCAATCAGCAGCGGATCCAGAGCAACATTATAAACCGCTGTGGAAACCGCCAGTACCTGTTCATTTCTGTCAAGGATACTGCCTCGGTTGGGCGTATCCACCAGATCATATCGATTGATCTGCTGATTTTTTACAGCCTGCTCAAATTCTGCGCCATGGGCAAGCTTCCAGTATACCACTCTGCCAAACAGCAGTGTCAGCACTGCCATAAATGCAAAAAGAATAAAAGCAAACTTTGTGTTCACTTTTATTCCTCCCGTTCTTCTGCTCATCTATATCAATCCTTCTTCCAGATATTTTTCACCTTATCCAGCAGAGATTCCTCATCTGCAGCATCATCCGCATTGTGCTGCACGGTATAGCTCTGCTTCGGCACATCAATATAAACCACCTGGTAGGACTGGGGCTCACTCATACCCAGTCTTTCCGATGCTTCCTGCCGGATATAATCCATATCCAGCTGTTCTGCCATTTCCGCTTCCAGGATCGCATTGGCAGATTTCAGATTATCCAGTTCACTTTTCTGTCTGCGCAGAGATACCTCTGCATTATCTACCGCCACATTCATCCCCATAAACGCAATACAGCCCACAAACATCACCAGTGCCACTGCGATCACCTTTACGGAATTGATGCGGTTTTCTCTTGCTTCTGCCTTCGCAAGCCGCGCTTCTTCTTTTCTGCGCTGCTCGTCCTCTTCCTGCATACGGTAGGAAGCATAATCCGGCTGCAGATCATAAGCTACATTGCCATAGGCATAATAAGAGCCTGCATCTATGCGGTTTCTATATCTGTCTGCTGCCATACTCTCCCTACTTTCCTAAATTATTTTTATTCCACACCCTCCAGCACACGCAGCTTTGCGCTTCTGGAGCGGGGATTTATTTCCAGTTCCTCTTTTGAGGGAACAACGGGCTTTCTTGTGACTACCTTCCCTCTTGCCTTTTTTCCGCAGACACATACCGGAAACTGCGGCGGGCAGACACAGGGATTTTCCTGCTTGCGGAAAGCTTCCTTCACGATCCTGTCCTCCAGCGAATGGAAGGTGATGATACAAAGTCTGCCACCCTCCGACAGTCTTTCCGACACATCATCAATGGCCTTCTGCAGCACATCCAGCTCGCCGTTCACTTCGATACGGATTGCCTGAAAGGTTCTCTTTGCGGGATGGGGACCATCCTTTCTTGCTCCCTTCGGCACCGCCTTTTTGATAATGTCCACCAGTTCTCCTGTGGTGCTGATGGGGCCGTTTTCCCGTTCCTTTACAATGAACTGTGCGATACGTCTCGCCCAGCGCTCTTCTCCATAGGTGAAGATCACACGATCCAGTTCATCCTCATCGTATTCATTTACAACATTGTATGCACTGAAGGGTCTGTCCGGATTCATCCGCATATCCAGCGGTGCATCCTGCTGATAGGAAAACCCTCTTTCCGCCTCATCCAGCTGATGAGAGGAAACACCAATATCCAGAAGCATACCATCGATCTTTTCAATGCCCAGCTCATCCAGAATATTTCTGATATTGCCGAAATTATCTCTGACAAAGGTAATCCTGTCATGATAGGCTTCCAGTCGCTTTCCTGCCGCTTCATGGGCATTGGGGTCCTGATCGATGCAGATCAGCCGTCCCGTTTCGATCCGTCTGACAATTTCCAGAGAATGTCCGCCGCCACCCATGGTGCCATCCACATAAATGCCGTCAGGCCTGATATTCAGATTTTCTATGCACTCATTGAGGAGTACGGAAACATGATGGAAATTCATAATTCCTCCAGATCTCTTCTCTATTTCAAGGTATTCTTTCTCTATTTTCTGAAAATGGAACCTCGGTTTCCCTGCACCCCTTTATCAGATGCCCAGATTTTCCATTTCAAAAGCCAGCTCATTGCTGATGTAATCTTCTTCGTCACTGTAATCATTCCAGCTGTCTCTGTTCCAGATTTCAATGCGGTTATTTACGCCGATGGAAACAACGTCTTTTTTCAGTCCCGCATATTCCCGCAGATGGGGCGGAACCATGATGCGTCCCTGATTATCCAGCTCACACTCCACTGCTCCCGCAAAGAAGAAGCGGACAAACTTACGGGCACCGGGATTAGTCAGAGGGAGCTGCTTCAGCTTGTCCTCAAAAACCTTCCATTCTTGCTGCGGATAAGCAAAGAGGCAATTATCCAGCCCTTTGGTCACAACGAAACGCTCTCCCAGATCATCTCTGAATTTTGCAGGAACAATCAAACGCCCCTTTGCATCAATGGAATGCTGATATTGTCCCAAAAACATTTCGCTGTCACCGCCCTTCTACTTCTTTGCACTTTTCTTCATTTTCCACCACAAAAAACCACTTTGAGCCACTTTTAACCACATTGTAATATAACTGCAACAAAAATACAAGTCCAAAATGCACAAATTCCGAATATTTCATTCCTGAGAAATGCCCAGTTTTCAAGGTTTTTTTCCACTAAAAAAGGAGAGTCTCCACCACTCTCCACAAAAACAGGTTTTTTGCCCCCAAAACCCTTCCACCACTCTCCACCACAGCCGAAAATTTTATTTTTGAGAAAATTTCTCATTTATAAAATTAAAAAACAGCTCCTGTGTTTTTCGCACAGAAGCTGCTCCTTTTTTCGCTTATTTCTTTGTAAAATCCTCCATCAATGCCTG
>JAUNCB010000255.1 GCA_030526765.1 Bacillota bacterium | reverse complement strand
AAGCAGAACAGGATCCTCTCCCGTTTCCTCCCGAATCAGATCGATCTCCGCCAGCCTTGCTGCCAGAGCGGTGGTGCGCTGCTGCCCCTGCGAGCCAAACTGCTTTACTTCTCTTCCGTTGATGAGAAAAAGGATATCATCCTTGTGGGGGCCGCTTTGGGTGGAGCCGAAGGCAATATCCCGCTCCTTATTTTTTGCCAGCTTATCCTGCAGAGTGCCTGCCTCACAGTTTGGTTTATATACCATCTGTAGGCGATCCTTCCCCCCTGTCAGACGGGAAAGCTTTTCTGCCGCTATTTTATCCAGCCGAAGCAGAAAACGGCTTCTGGCGGCGATCATACGCTCCCCATACTGAGCAAGCTGATCATCCCAGACAAAAAGAGTCTCCTGCATGGACGGTTTTTTCTGTATCTCCTTCAGCAGATTATTCCTCTGCTTCAGAATACGGTAATACTGCTGCAGATCATAATAATAGACCTTACTGAGCTGACAAAGCTCCATATCGAGAAACCGTCTGCGCTCTGCGGGCCCGTCCTTTACCAGAGAAAGATCCTCCGGCGAAAAGATCACGGCATAAAGGGTGCCAAAAAGATCTCCCAGCTTCCGCACAGGCAGGCCATTCACGGCAATCCCTTTTTTTTCGTCCTTTTTCAGATGAACATCAATGCGGTCATACCGTTTTTCCCGCTGAACCAGCAGGCGGATATGACTTTCCTCTGCATCAAAGGCGATCAGCTGCTGATCGCTTTTTCCCCGCAGAGAACGCCCCATGGCACAAAAATAAAGGGCTTCCAGAAAATTGGTTTTGCCCTGGGCATTGCTGCCGTAGATCACATTGATCCCCATAGCAGGTTTTATTTTCAGTTGTGCAAGGTTTCTGAAATCCTGAAAGGAAACCTCTGTGATATACATATTTATTCACCTGCAATTCATAAAAATGAATCAAAAGCAGTTCAGACAGATCTTTCTTATTCAGAAAGCACTGCTTTCAATTCCTCCAGAAGAGAACGGAGAACCGTTTCTCTTTCCTCATAAAATGCCTGCTTTTCCTCCGCTTCCTCATCCTCAAAATAAGCATACTCCTCGGAAAACGCAGCCCAGTCGGAAAAATATTCCTCCATATCCCTGCAGATCTCCAGAATCAGTTCTTTTTTGGATATGGCTTCCTCATAGGTTTCGGGGCCATAATACCCGTCTGCAACGATCACGGTTTTTTCATCGGCATTCAGTGTAAAGGCAGACCCCTCCTCATCAAAATGCAGCTTCAGAGGCTCCGCTTTTTTCAGTGCCGCAAGAGAGGCTTCCATCACTTCCACAGGCACATCCTGAATATAGCTGCCCAGACCCTCAAAATCTCCGATATGAATTTCTGTCCAGCCATTTTTCGGTTTTGTAAACATAATATCAGTTCCTTTCTTTTTCCGGCATTTCACTGACAAAGGTGGAGCCCAGCACCAGAACAGCACCGATCACACCGAAAAGACCCATGCTTTCCTTTAGCAGAAGGGCAGAAAGAAGGATCGCCACAATGGGATCGATATAGCTGAAAATGGCAATCGTCTGAGCCTTCAACTCCTTCATGGAGGCAAAATACAGGGCATAGGCAACCCCTGTATGCACCAGACCCACAAACAGGAGCAGGATCCAGAGAGCAGGTGTCATTGCCGATGCGGCTTCTCCCATATTTTGCGTTAACATAACGTACGGTGTCAGAACGATGGCACCGGTACCCAGCTGGGTGATGGTACGGTCATAGGCAGAAATCCCTGCCGTTTTTTTATTCATCAGCACAACAGTGGCATAAAAGAAAGCTGCCCCCAGACCGTATAAGATCCCCTTCGCCTCGGAAAGGGCGGGAATACCGGTTTCCATAACACCGGAAACGAATACCATACCAAACAAAGCAACTGCCACACAGATGATCTTTTTCAAGGTCAGCCGCTCCTTCAGAAGAAAAGGAGAAGCAAGAATCACGAATATCGGCTGCATATAATAGCATAAGGTGGCTGTAGCGACCGTGGTATAATGATATGCCTCAAACAGCAGGATCCAGTTGATGCCAATGAATGCACCGGACAGAGCAAGCATCAGAAAATGCTTGCGGATGGTCGGAATATCCAGCCTGCTTTTTTTCAGATATACAAAAAGAAGTACGAAAAATGCACCAACAAAGCCGCGTACCAAAGCGATCATGCTGGAGGGCAGTGGAATATGCCGCACAAAAATACCAATGGTACCAAAAATAAACATGGACGCGATCAATTCCAGTTTTGCCTTATTTGCCATAGCTCGTACTTCCTTTCTCTTCTGTATCAATATTTATAAATATTCAGATAGTATGCATCAAACCTGCAGCTCTACCTCTACGGAGCCAACACCCTTCACTTCCACAATATCTCCGTGGCGGATTTTTTTGCCCCGTTCTGTTGCCATTTCATTGTTTACATAAACAAGTCCCTTTGCCAGATAGTATTTCACATCAGAGCCCTGATCGATCAGTCCCGCCAGCTTCAGCACCTGCTGTAATTTGATAAATTCCGTATGGATATATACTTTTTCCATTTTACGCTCCTTCCTTGGGGATATTCCCGCAAAACATCACTATCATTGAATCAGATAAGGCTTTTTACATTCTCAGAGGAAGGATCAGATATTTGAATGCATCTCCCTCCACAGGCAGAATGG
>JAUNCB010000254.1 GCA_030526765.1 Bacillota bacterium | reverse complement strand
CGCTGACAAGAGGCGTTGCCATGGAAGCCCCGCTCATGCGGATATAATGACTGCCTGCCATGTTTTCTCTGCTGCGCCCGGGCAGAGAAAAATCATAATCGGGGGAAAGCACGGAAACGATCTGCTCCCCCGGAGCCCAGAGATCGGGCTGCAGCCGTTCCTCCTTTGTGAAAAGGGAAAAGGAGGGGGCTTGGAAATAGCTCCTGTCCTCCCATGCCCCTACGGAAATAACGTTGCTGCTGACGGCGGGCGGCGGGCGATACTGATTGCGCCGTTCGGGATTGCCTGCGGCGGCAACCACCACGATACCAGCCTGCCAGAGCCGTTCCACCGCCTCCTGCAATGGTAGATTGCTCCGCCTGTCATTGGTGCCGATGGAAAGATTCACTACTCTGATATTATATTTCGCAGCATTGTCCATTATCCATCGAAGGGCACGAACGGCGTGGGAGGTGCTGCCCTGCCCGCGGCGATCCAGTATTTTCAGAGAGACGATATTTGCCGTGGGAGCGATCCCTTTCCAGACCCCATGGGAGAGGGTACCATTCCCGCAGGCGATTCCCGTGACATGGGTCACGGATGCGATCGGGCACAGGAATCCCTTGCATTTTGGGGATATTTGCGGTAGAATAGGAACAACGTACTGTTAAAGGAGGAAAAATCATGCAGGCTTTATCTGATAAAGGCTCCGCGCTGAAGGCGAAATTCAAAAAATTCCAGAAGCTCAGTCTGGTGCTGTATGCACTGGCGGCAATGGCTTTCGTATTTGCTGGCAATATTCCTCTTGCCATCATCCTCGTTGCGCTGGATATTTTTCTGGAGGTAAAATTATATGTTTGCCCCCATTGCGGCAAGGGTCTGGACTGTCGTAAAAGGGTTCACGACGATGCGGTCTGTCCCAGATGTCAGAAATATCTTTTCAGAGGACTTTGATTTTGCGGGAAAGTCTTAGCTCTTAGGGGTTAAGACTTCTTTTTTTGGGGATATCGGGAAAAAACCGTCATATCCTTTTTCCAAAGAGAAAAGGGATGGATGGATATGAAGCAGGAAACAGCGGCGATCTATTGCAGGCTGTCCGTGGAGGACAGGGAAAAGGCGGCGGCGGAAAGCGAAAGCATTCTGAACCAGCGGGCAATGCTGCTCAGCTTTGCCACAGAGCGGGGCTGGGCGGTGTATGATGTGTATGCCGATGAGGATTATTCGGGCCTCAGGGAGGACAGACCTGCCTTTCAGCGGCTTCTTGCCGATGGTGCGGCAGGGCGGTTTTCCATCGTTCTCTGCAAGACCCAGTCCCGTTTCACCCGAAATGCAGGCACGGCGGAGCGGTATCTTCACGGGCTGTTTCCCCTGTGGGGCATCCGCTTTGTGACGGTGGTGGATCATGTGGATACGGCATCCATGGGAAACAAAAAGGCAAGACAGATCAACAGTCTGGTGAATGAATGGTATTCGGAGGAGCTTTCGGAAAATATACGGGCAGTGTTCCGCAGAAAAATGGCACAGGGACAGTTTCTGGGCAACTATGCCCCCTATGGCTATCGGAAGGATCCGAAGGATCGGCATCATCTGGTGGTGGATGGGGAAACGGCTCCCATTGTGGCGGAAATATACCGCTTGTATTTATCGGGGCTTTCCTGTAAAATGATTGCTGTACGGCTCACGGCGGCAGGGGTGCCGACCCCCAGCCGAATCAAAAAGACCCGCGGAGAGGATCTGGGGCGAAAGGGGGCGGACGCGTGGTCTGCTTCCACGGTGCGCCGCATTCTGCACAGCCCTGTTTATCTGGGGCATATGGTGCAGGGAAGGGAAGAAAAAATCAGCTTCAAGGAGAAAAAGACCCATGGATTGCCAGAAAATCGGTGGTTTGTGGTGGAAAATACCCATGAAGCGATCATAAAACAAGAGGTTTTTTTGGCGGTGGGGCGAATGCTGGAAAAACGGAGAAAAAATGCCCCGAAAAGAAAGACCGAGGAGGAAAGAGAATGAAAAAGCATTTATTTGTGCTGCTGATGGCGGCAATGCTGATGCTGGGCGGCTGCGGCGGCAGCGGTGCAGTGCAGGAGGAAAAGGAAAACCCCATTGCAACGGAGATGCAGGCAGAGCTGCAGTCCTATGATGCGGAGCTGACTGCGGCGGATGCGGCAGAGGCGGGCATGTTTGTGATCGAGGGCGGCAAGGTCGTTGGCGGTCAGGAAAACTGGGATGCCTTTTATGCAGGGGAAGCGGAATCTGTGATCATCTGTCAGTTCTCTCTGGAGGGCGGCGCAATGCTGGATTATGTGGCAGAGCAGACAGACGGCTCCTATGTGGTGGTGTCCGATCTGACCAGAGACGGCTACGACTTTGCGGAGAAGGAAGATTACAAAATTCAGGAATTCAAACACATCAAGGTATTTGAGGAATTCCGTGTGCAGGAGGGCGGCACAGCTTACACCGTCTGCGTGATGACAGACGATGAAAATCTGGATGCGGCAACCTTCCTTTCCTATTGGCAGGAGCTTTCCTATGAAGAAAACGGCGCATTTATGCTGTTTGTGATCTAAAGAAAACGAAAAAGGGAGCAGGAAAAATGAAATTTCATTTTTCCTGCTCCCTTTTTTGATTGTTACAGAAGATTTTGTCACAATATGACAAAATATGGTGATATTAAAAGGAAGAAAAGAAATGTTTCGATTCGTAATGTTTTTGCAATATT
>JAUNCB010000019.1 GCA_030526765.1 Bacillota bacterium | reverse complement strand
TTATTCGTCCGAATATCGATCTGCATGGTTTCTTCCCTGTCCAGATTCTGGATCATTTCCTGGGTCGCCGCATGGAGGGTCTTGATGGGCTTGGCGATCTTCCGCTTGATATAGATCAGATAAATGCCCGTAGAGAGGATCGCCACGATCAGCGCAAAGACTCCATACTGTATCATGAAAAATATCGTTTCCAGCGTTGCATCGTCGGGTACTACATCCGCCGCAACAAAGGCCTTGATCTCACCTTCGCTGTCATAGATGGGTGCATAAGCCGTTGCCAGATGCCCGAACTCTCCGTTCGTGACATTAACCTCTCCCTCCTTACTATGCACATCGATATTATAAAGTGTACTCTCAATGTTCTTCCGTTCCTCTTCCGTTAAGGGCTCTCTGTGCCCCAGCGGCCAGCCCTCCTCTTTGATCACCACATTATCCGCATCCCACACATAAACGGCATGATCCCCGCGGGGAACGAATACATAGAAGAACTGCACATTGGTATATTCCACCACCGATTCCATATAAGAAAGCACCTGATGATAGTAGGTGTCCTCATCCTTTGTTTCCAGATAATAATCAATATAATCTCCATTGATGATATTGGCCGCCGCATTGGCATAGGAAAAGGCCTGATAGCCCAGCCGCGTCATATCCTGCGTACGATACTGTATGGCAACGATAGCACCTGTTCCCAGAGAGAATACCAGCACAAATATGAGAACTGCGATCATCATGGATCTTTCTATTTTTTTCACTTTTTTCCGCAACTTCCGATCCCCTCATTTCCCATTGTGTTTACTGCCTTCGGCAGCTCCTTTTTTAATCTCTGGAGCGGATCACAAACAAGTATCCGCTTTTGATCTCTATAGTCGCTGTTTCCTCTTCCAGCACATTGCTCACGGCAATATAATCTCCGTCCAAGGTCAGTGTGGCATCCGTCAGCGGGTAGGAGAAGCCTGTCAGCGTGATCCCCGTCACCTCCATGGAAAGGGGCAGGGTGGAAACCAGTTCCCCCTTTTTCCCTTCAATGGTCAGGTGTCGGTCAATGACCTCCACACAGTTCTTCTCATCCACCAGCCTTGCTCTGATTCCCTTTTTCAGAAGAGAAAGCAGGTAATGGGCATTGGCAAGGGTATGGTCAAACCTGTCCCCGATACCGCCGAACAGCACCAGCTCCTTTGCTCCCAGCTCCAGCGCCAGAAGGATGCCCAGCTCCATGTCCGTTTCATTCTTTCTTTCGGGGAACTGCCGCACAGGGATCTGCTTCTCCCGATAATAGGCCAGCACCTCAGGGGCTGCGGAGTCAAAATCCCCCACGATATAATCGGGATCGATGCCCAGCGCCTTCGCATGGTGCATCCCCCCATCGCAGCAGATGACAGTATCCGCCCCTGTCATATAGTCCTTACAGAAGCCGTAATCGCTGATTTTCGCCCCTGCAAAAATGATCGCCTTCATGCTTATTCATACTCCTTGAAGATTTCCATAAAGCCCTTCGCCGCTGCAGCAATATCCTCCTTGCCGAATACGGCAGAACCTGCTACCACCACATTGGCTCCGGCATCCAGCACCTCACGCACATTGTCCAGCGTTACGCCGCCGTCCACCTCAATGTCATAGGAAAGCCCCAGCTCTTCCTTCCATGCCTTCAGCTGTCTGATCTTGGAAACATGCTCCGCCATGAATTTCTGTCCGCCAAAGCCGGGTTCCACGGTCATCACCAGCACCATATCCACATCCTTCAGGAAGGGATATGCCACCTCCACAGGGGTTCTGGGGTTCAGGGTAATGGCAGCCTTCGCACCTGTTGCCCTGATCTGCCGCAGCACCTCAGCGGGATATTTTGTGGCTTCCACATGGATATTGATGATATCCGCCCCCGCTTTACGGAATTCTTCGATATATTTTTCCGGCTCCACGATCATCAGATGCACGTCAAATACCATATTGCTGTGCTTGCGAATACCCTTGATGACAGGGATGCCGAAGGAAATGTTTGGTACAAATCTGCCGTCCATTACATCCAGATGGATGTAGGGTGTGCCGGCATCCTCCACAATTTTCAGCTGCTCCGCCACTTTCCCGAAGTCGATGGAAAGCATGGAGGGGGAAAGCTTGATATTCATATCAGTATCTCCTTTCTTCTTCCTCTTTCAATTCCTGATAGATGGTCACATATCTTTCATAGCGCATCGGATCAACGGCACTGCCCAGTTCTGCCTTTACGGCACAGTCTGGCTCGTTGATATGGATGCAGCCGTTATAATAGCATTTATGCTGAAACGGGGCAAATTCCCGAAAATGATACTGCAGCTTCTCCGAAGGGATATGGTTCAGAAACAGAGAGGTAAAGCCGGGAGAATCCACGATATAGCTTTTCTCCGTGATCTGGATCAGCTCCGCATGGCGGGTGGTATGCTTCCCCCGCTGGATCTTTTCGCTGATCTCCCCTGTTCCCAGCTCCAGTCCCGGGAAGGCAGCATTGATGAGGCTGCTTTTTCCTACACCGGAGGGCCCTGCAAAAACAGAGATCTTGTTTTCCAGCGCACCCTTCAGCTCTTCAATGGCGATGCCCTTCTCCGCACTGGTGCAGATGACGGGATAGCCTGCTTTACGGTACATTTCCGCCGCCTCCAGATATTTCTCCTTTTTATCCTTATCGATCTTATTGATGACGATCACGATATCCAGTTCCTGCTCCTCCGCCAGCAGCAGAAAGCGATCCAGCAGGTCTAAGTTCATATTGGGGCTTTTTGCCGCAAATACGATGACCGCCTGATCCACATTTGCCACACGGGGACGGATCAGTTCATTTCTGCGGGGCAGGATCTCATCCAGACTGCCCTTCTTGTTTTCCTCATCCAGCACAGAGATCTTTACCGCATCCCCCACTGTAGGGCGGATGCCCTCCTTACGGAAGATCCCTCTGGCACGGCATTCGTAAACGCCTGTTTCCGTATCAATATAGTAAAAACCGCCGATTCCCTTTAAAATTACGCCTTCCAGCATCTTTTCACCTTATCCTTATCCTCATTATCCCGCAAAATTCACATTCTGCGACCACTGCTGTACATCATTGATATAGCAGGTCACGGTGCCGCTGCCCCGTCCTGTTACGGAAATGCTGTAGGGGAATTCAGATTCATCTCTGTATTCATCCACCACAGGGAATACCCCGTCTGCATCATTTTTTACCACGCGCACATAGGCAGCACCTCTCACGCCTGAAGGCAGTTCGATGGTAAAGTATTTCGTTCCTTCTGTGCTGCCTGTGTTTCCTGCATTACCCGTATCTGCGGGAGGAGCCGTGGGCTGATCTGCGGGAGGAGCGGTTTCCTCTGTTTTGCCGCTGCCCTTGCTCACCACCAGATTCACCACGCTGCCGCTGCTTGCCTCTGTATCCGCTCCCAGGGTCTGGGTGATGACCTTACCTGCTGCAATGGTATCACTTTCCGCCTCTGTCACGCTGCCGACCACAAGACCCACAGCCTCCAGAGAGGCTTTTGCACTTTCCAGTGTTTCATTCACTACATTGGGCACGATGACACCGGTGTTCACCTCACCCTTGCTGATGGTCAGCAGGATGTGGCTCTTTGCAGTGATCTTCTCCCCTGCCGCAGGATTCTGGGCAATGACCTGACCGGGCTCTGCTTCGGAATCATTCACATATTCCTCCCGAACCACCTTGCCCACCAGACGGATAATGGCATCCTTGGCATCGCTTTCATCCTTGCCAACCACATCGGGCATTTCCTCTTCCGTCAGTCCAAGGCTCACCTTTACGCCGATCTTCGTTCCCTCTGCGATCATGGTGCCTTCGCTGACAGACTGATAAATGACATAGCCTGTATCATAGAAGCTGCTGTAGTCGCTGCCCTCTTCCACCAGAACGATACCCATATCCTCCGCAGCTCTTGCCGCCTCTGTATAGGGTACCCCGATGAACAGAGGTGTTTCTACGCCGCCTTCCTCTGCTGTAAAGCCGCCGAAGCCGCCAAAGCCGCCGCCCAGAAAGCGCAGCCCCGCCACAGAAATGATACAGATGATGACCAGCGCCGTCAGCACCGCCGCAAGGATCACCTTCCGTTCGGTCTTTCTGTCGTATTCATTATCATAATCCGCTTCCGTTCTGGGGTTTCTGCGGGTCTTATCGGGTCTTCTGCTGGTCTTTACCTTTTCCGATTTCATATATTCACTCTCGTATGCGTCCTCCTTGGAGATCTGGGGCAGCTTCTTGCTGTATTTCTCAAAGCCCACCAGTGGTGTATACAGATCTCCGTCCGCATCTTCTTCCTTTTCCTGTCTGCTTTCCTTGGGTGCAGGCTGTACGGTTTCTTCTTCCGCCGCCTGCTTCACTGCAGACTGCTTTCCTGCCCGAATGGCTTCCAGCTCCTTCTCATCGGCAGGCTTGGTTTCCTGCGGTGCTTCCGCTGCCGCCTGCGCTGCCTTTTCCTGGGCTCTGAGCTGGGCTGCCGCCTCTGCTCTTCTGCTCATCCGTACCCCTTCCGCCTTCTCCGCAGGCTTTTCCTCCTGCGCCGCCTTCAGCGGCTTCGCCGCAGGCTTCTGCACGGGAGGCACCCGCTTTTCTCCTGCCACATCTGCCCTTGCGCGGATTAGATCCGCCAGCAGCATATCGATATTGGCATAGCGTTCATCGGCCTTTTTCATGGTCGCCTTTTTGATGATGCCCTCCAGAGAGGGGGAGCAGTTGGGGTTAAACTGTCTGATGTCGGGCAGCTCCTGATTGATGTGCATCAGGGCGATGCTGACAGAATTGTTCCCCTGATAGGGCAGTACCCCTGTGATCATTTCAAACATGGTGATGCCCAGAGAATAAATATCGCTCTTTTCATCCACATAGCCGCCTCTTGCCTGCTCGGGAGAAAAATAATGCACACTGCCTGCCGCATTGGCTGTAGTGGTCATGGTGGAAGCTGTCGCCGCTCTGGCAATGCCGAAATCCGTTACCTTCACCACACCGTCTGTTCCCACCAGAATATTCTGGGGCTTGATGTCCCTATGTACGATATGAGCTTTATGGGCCTGAGAAAGGGCCGAAGCGATCTGGATCGCCACATTGATGGTGGAACGGGAATCGAAGGGAGCCTTTTCCTTAATGGCCTTCTTCAGGGTATCCCCGTGGATATATTCATTTACGATATAGCACACTTCCCCGTCCTCGCCCACATCATAGGCTCTCACAATATTGGGGTGGGACAGTCTGGCTGCCGAGCATGCCTCGGAGCGGAAACGCTCAATGAATTCCTCGTCCCCGATAAATTCCTCCCGCAGCACCTTCACCGTTACATAACGGTCCAGCTTTTCGTCCTTGCCTCTGTAGACCACGGCCATGCCGCCGGAGCCTATCTTTTCTATGATCTTGTATCTGCCGTTTAAGACAGTACCCGGATTTAATATCATCTGTGAAACCTCCTACTTATATCTGAACCAGAATCAGGGAAATATTATCGAAGCCGCCCTTTCGGTTTGCCTCTGCAACCAGCAGCTCCGCCTTTCTTTCCAGATCTGTGCGTTTATTCAGGATCTTTGCCATTTCCTCATCCGTCAGCATGCCCGAGAGCCCGTCTGTGCAAAGCAGGATGATGTCGCCCTCCTTCACAGGGCAGATGGCGGTGTCCGTTTCCACCGTATCTCTGATGCCGATGGCACGGGTGATCACATTCCGTTTGGGGTGGGTTGCCGCCTGTTCTCTGGTAATGTTCCCCATCTTCACCAGCTCCATCACATAGGAATGGTCTGTGGTCAGGGGGTGCATTTCCCGTTTGCGGAAAAGATAGGCTCTGCTGTCTCCCACATGGGCAACATACAGCTTATCCTCCCGTACGGCTGCCGCCACAAGGGTGGTGCCCATTTCCGCAAATTCCCTTGCCGAATTGGATTTCACATAAACCTCTTTATTGGCCGCCGCCATGGCACCGGTCAGCATATCCGGTATATCCTCACTGGCGGCATGCTTCATTTCCTTCCAGAAATGAGCGAGAAAGGCTTCAATGGCACTGCCCGAGGCAATTTCCCCCGCATTGCAGCCACCCATGCCGTCTGCCACCAGATATAAATTTTCCGACAGGTCTTCCCCCGCCGAAATATAGTAAGCATCTTCATTATTGCTGCGACATTTTCCGATGTCGCTTTTTCCAACTGCTTTCAATTTCCGTCCACCTCCCCTGGTGAAACTACCATTACGCTTCTGTTTTCTGTTCCTTTTCCTTGATATGGCTTCGTCTGAGCTGTCCGCAGGCGGCATCAATATCGCTGCCCAGCTTCCTTCTTACCGTGGTTTCCACACCGTTTTCATTGAGGATGGAAGCAAAACGCTTCACCCGCTCGGCGGTGCTTTTCACATAATTTCTTTCCTTTACATCATTCACGGGGATGAGGTTTACATGGCAAAGCATTTCTCTCAGCTTCTTCACCAGCTCCCATGCGTGTTCATCCCCATCGTTCACCCCATGGATCAGGGCATATTCAAAGGTGATGCGCCGTCCTGTCCGCTCCGCATAATCCCTGCAGGCCTTCAGCAGTCTGTCCATGCTGTAAACCTTTGCAACAGGCATGGTCTGGGTACGGATATCGTCATTGGGCGCATGAAGGGAAACCGCCAGTGTGATCTGCAGCTCCTCCTCCGCCAGCTCGTAGATTTTATCCACCAGTCCGCAGGTGGAAAGGGTGATATGCCGCTGTCCCATATTCTGCCCCTTGGGGTCATTGATGAGCCGCAGAAATTTCAGTACATTCTCATAGTTATCCAAGGGCTCGCCGCTGCCCATCAGCACAGTTCCGTGAACTCTTTCGCCGCAGTCCTTCTGAATGGCATAGATCTGAGAGAGCATCTCCCCTGCCGTCAGACCCCGTTCCACACCATCCAGTGTGGAAGCGCAGAATTTACAGCCCATGCGGCAGCCCACCTGCGTGGAAATACAGACCGTATTCCCATGCTCATATTTCATCAGTACGCTTTCGATGATGGCACCGTCAGAAAGGGCGAAGAGGTATTTTCTCGTGCCGTCGATCTGAGAAACCAGACGCTCCACGATCTCCACCCCATGGATGGCTGCCCGTTCCGCCAGCTTTTCTCTGAGCCCCTTGGAGAGATTTGTCATCTCCTCGAAGCTGTCCGCCTGCTTGGCATGGAGCCAGTCGAATATCTGCTTTCCGCGGAATTTTGGCTCTCCCATTTCCTGCAGCAGCTTCTCCAGCTCCGTTATATTCATGGATTTGATATCAATTTTTTCCATATCTTAATCCTTTCTTCTCATTCTGGAAATGAAAAACCCGTCTGTTCCCGTTTTATGGGGCAGCAGGGTAATATATCCCTTTGCCGCTGTTTCCGTTACCCATTCCGCAGGCAGATACTTCGTAATATCTTCTGCTTCAAATTCGGGGTGATTTTTCAGAAACCATTCCAGATTTTTCTCATTTTCCTTGCGGCACAGGGTACAGGTGCTGTACACCAGAACGCCGCCTTTCTTCACATAGCCCGCCGCATTTTCCAGAATCTCCTTCTGGATAAGGGTCAGACTGTCGATTTCACTGCCGTCTTTTTTCAGACAGATGTCGGGCTTCTTTCGCATCAGCCCCAGCCCCGAGCAGGGCGCATCCACCAGAATACGGTCAAACTGCTCCTGTTTTTCCTCTTTTTCCGTTGCATCCTTTACCCTGCATTCCATCATGCGGATGCCAAGGCGTTCTGCGCCTTCCTCCATCAGTTCGATCTTATGCTCATAAATATCACAGGAAATCAGTTTTCCTTCGTTTTCCATCTGCTCCGCCGCCGTAAAGCTTTTTCCCCCGGGGGCAGCACACAGATCCATGATGCTTTCGCCCTTCTGAGGGTCTAATATTTTCACCGCCAGCTGAGAGCTTTCATCCTGCACATGGAACAGCCCCTTCTGAAAAGCCTCCAGCTTACCCAGATCCGCTGTTTTCTTCAGATGCAGGGCATTTTCGGAAACACAGCCATCCCTTACCACGATCCCTGCTTTTTCCAGCATCTCTTTTAATTCCACCCGATTTGTTTTCAGGGTATTCACACGGATGGTCACATCGGGCGCTTCGTTGCCCCAGTCACAGATATCTTCCGTTTCCTCATAGCCGTAATAGGCGATCCACATTTTCACCAGCCACAGGGGATAGGAATAAAAGAGGGAAAGGTATTCCGCCGTGCCTTTTTCGGGCAGGGACACCTCATTTCTTTTTCCGGATGCCGTGCGCAGCACACCGTTTACAAAGCCCTTCAGTGCGCCGTAGCCCCGCACCTGCGCCAGCTTTACCGCTTCGTTGCAGGCGGCGGAATCGGGCACCTCCATAAAATACATCTGATAGACCGCCAGACGCATGACTGCCAGCAGCCAGGGCTTCATTTTTTCCGTTTTCGTTTTGGAAAAGGTATTCAGCACATGGTCAATGAAAATCAGATTGCGCAGGGTACCGTTCACCAGCTCCGTCACAAAGGCTCTGTCCTGTCTGGACATGGCACCGTTCTGCCGCAGCAGTCTGCGCAGGGTCATATTATTATAGGCTTCTGCCGTGGTGATCTCCATCAGGGCTTCTGCCGCAATTTCTCTCGGATTGATCTGTATCATGTTTTTAATCCCTTCCGTTCAAGTCATTCTTTCTCAACATATTATTATACGCCAATTCCCCTGCTTCTTCAAGGATTTCCCCCGTTTTTCCCCAAAAAACCGCCTGTTTTTTCACTCTCCGCAAACAAAAAAGACTGACCCGAATCTCTTCCGATCAGTCCTTTTCTATTTAGTCGTCTCTTCTGCCGAAGATCGCAATCAGTCTTAAGAGCTGTGCCACCGCCGCAAAGGCCGCCGCAACATATGTCATCGCCGCTGCGCTGAGCACCTTCTTTGCCCCGCCGATCTCATCGCTGGCAAGGAAGCCGTCCTCCTCCAGCAGGCGGATCGCTCTGGAGGATGCATTGAATTCCACTGGCAGTGTGATCAGTGTGAATGCCACAGACAGGGAGAAGAACAGGATGCCCAGTGTGATCAGCGTTCCGCCGCCCCCCGAAATGGAGGTGAACAGGAAACCGATGATGATCAGAGGCATCGCCAGTCTGGAGCCGAAGTTAGCCAGAGGCACAAACATACTTCTCAGGCTCAGAGGGGCATAGCCCACATCATGCTGGATGGCATGGCCTGTTTCATGGGCTGCCACCCCCAGTGCCGCCACAGAGGTGCTGTCATATACACTCTGGGATAAACGCAGTGTCTTTGTTCTGGGGTCATAATGGTCGGTCAGATTCCCGGCTACCCGCTGCACGGTCACATCATAAATGCCTGCGTTCTGCAGCATCTGTGCTGCCACCTGGGCACCCGTAAAGCCTGCCTTGTTTCTTACTCTGGAATATTTATTGAATGTACCGGATACCTTAGCCTGCGCCACCATAGAAAAGATGAACGCAATGATCACCAGAATATACCAGGGATCTAAGCCGAATCCGTAACCATAGCCGTAATACATATTGGTTCCTCCTATCTTATCCTAACAGGACGCCCGTTTCCATGCCATGTCCCCTCAGGTATGCATCCGCCGCCATTTTCTTGCCGCCGCGGGCCTGCACTTCCTTGATCCTTAAAATACCGTCGCCGCATTTCACCGCAAAGTCCTTTTTCGTTACTTCCACGATCTCCCCGTATGCCGCGTCGGGATAATCCTTGTCTTCCTTTTCTGCCCAGAACATTTTCAGAGGCTCCTCCTCAAACACAGCGTATGCGCCGTGACCGGGATACATGCCTCTCATCAGATCGATGATCTTCTGTCCTTCCATGGACCAGTCGATATGTCCTGTTTCCTTATACAGCATGGGTGCATGGGTCGCCAGTGCATCATCCTGCGGAATCCGCTCGATGGTGCCTGCTTCCAGCCCTCTCAGCGTCTCCACCAGAAGCCCTGCCCCTGCCACCGCCATTTTGTCATGGAGGTCTGCAAAGTTATCCGTAGGCAGGATCTCCACTTCTGTTTTCAGAAGCATATCCCCTGTATCCATGCCCTTTGCCATATACATGGTGGTGATGCCTGTCACCTTCTTGCCGTCGATGATGGCACGCTGCATGGGCGCCGCCCCTCTGTATTCGGGCAGCAGGGAGCCATGTACGTTAATGCAGCCGTATTTGGGCATATTCAGAATATCCTCGGGCAGGATCTGACCAAAGGCCGTTACAGCGATCAGATCTGCATCATAGCTTCTGAGCTTTTCGATGACCTCGGGCTCTCTCACCTTTACAGGCTGCAGCACCTCGATGCCATGCTCCAGCGCCAGCTCCTTTACGGGAGTGGGCTGCAGTTTTTTGCCTCTGCCCTTGGGCTTGTCGGGCTGTGTTACAACAGCAACCACCTCATGTTCCTCCAGCAGGGCCTTCAGAGAGTACACCGCAAAATCCGGTGTCCCCATAAAAATCACTCTCATCGGATTTCCTCCTTATTCTTCCACGGGCAGTGCCTTGTCAATGTAAAGGATGCCGTCCAAATGGTCGATTTCATGGCAAAGGGCTCTTG
>JAUNCB010000253.1 GCA_030526765.1 Bacillota bacterium | reverse complement strand
GACCACGGTATCATCAAAACAGCAAATGGTCTGGTTGAAATTACAGACTGTGTGAAGGTTGTGGGCGGCAAAACAGCACACATGGGTAAGGTTGTGGAAGGCACCATCATGGTAGATGATGTGGTAACAGCCTCCATCGACAAAAAACACAGAATGGCTTCCTCCAGAAACCACTCCGCAACACACCTGCTGCAGAAAGCTCTGAGAACGGTTCTGGGTACCCATGTAGAACAGTCCGGCTCCCTGGTAACTGCAGACAGACTGCGTTTCGACTTTACCCATTTCTCCGGCATGACAGCGGAAGAAATCAGAGAAGTGGAAAGACTGGTAAACGAAGCAGTATTTGCAAGCTATGACATCGAAGCAGAAGAAATGGGCATCGATGCGGCAAGAGAAAAAGGCGCAATGGCACTGTTCGGCGAAAAATACGGTGATGTGGTTCGTGTGGTAGACATGGGCGGCTACAGCATCGAGCTTTGCGGCGGTGCACATCTGAAAAATACAGCACAGATCGGCTCCTTCAAGATCGTTTCCGAAAATGGTATCGCTGCAGGGGTAAGACGTATCGAAGCACTGACAGGCGAAGGCGCACTGGCACACTATCAGGCGCAGGAGGAAGAGATCCGCACACTGGCACAGATCACAAAAACCTCTCCCGATAAACTGGTAACAAGAGTGGAACAGCTTCTGGCAGAACAGAAGGAACTGGCAAAAGAGCTGGAAAAACTGAAAGCAAAAATGGCTGGCGGCGCAGCAGATGAAATGCTGGGCAAAAAGGTTACTATCAACGGCGCAGCAGTTCTGGCTGCGGAAGTGAAGGATATGGACGGCAACGCAATGCGTACCCTGGGCGATCAGCTGAAGAATAAGCTGGGCAGCGGCATCATCGTGCTGGCAGGCGAAGCAGGCGGCAAGGTGAATCTGGGTGTTATGGCAACGGATGACGTTGTGAAAAAAGGCGCGCATGCAGGTAATATCATCAAGGCGGCAGCGGCAGTTTGCGGCGGCGGCGGCGGCGGCCGTCCCAATATGGCGCAGGCAGGCGGCAAAGATGCCGCCAAGATCGGCGCAGCTCTGGAAAAAGCAAAAGAAGTGATCGCAGAGCAGCTGGCATAAACAGAAAAGAAGAAAAAGGGTGTCTGATGAAAAAAGGATGCCCTTTTTTCACCCGAAAAAAATGCGCTTTCGTCTGCTGTTTGCTTTTTATAATGGAGAGCATCGAAAAAATTGATGAAATATTGATAAGGGGAATCATTGATTTTGAACGGAATTGTATTATAATGAAGCCATAAGACGAAAAAGCTTGGGCAATGGGGAAAAGGAAAAGGTGAAAAAATGAAAGAAATCAGTATGCACGTGGGACAGCGCATCCGCCTGTACCGCAAAATGAAGGGGATGACCATTGAAACCTTCGCCGCCCTGATCGGCAAAAGCAAGGCGACGGTTTCCAAATATGAAAACGGGGATATTTCCATTGATATTGAAACATTATTCGGCATTGCAAAGGCACTGGAGGTTTCGGTGAGCCGTCTGATCGATTATGCAGAGGAGACGGATGCAGTGGCAGAGGGCAGCAGTGTGCTGTCGGGGAAAACCAGATACTATATGTATTTTTATGACGGCAGACGCAGCCGCATCGCCAGAAACATCATTGAGGTGCAGGACGGCGGACAGGAGAACGGCGTGTTTGATGCCAATATGTATGCCTATCTGGAAAATTTCGAGCGGTATGATCAGTGCAAGCTCCTGTATCATGGGGCCATGCGCAGATACGATACCTTCGTGAATTTCAATTTTGAAAATCAGAATAATAAAGTGGAAAGAGCCTTCCTCTATGCCATCAATTCCTTCAGCCACAGCGGCAGAATGGCAGGGCTTTACTGTGGGCTTTCCACCCAGCCGATCCTTCCTGCCTGCTTCAAGTTTGTGCTTTCTCCCGTCATTCTGGAGGAGGATGAAGCCCTGAAGGCAGAGCTGATGGTTTCCAAAGAGGATGTTAAGGCACTGAAAAAAATGAATATGTTTGTGGTCAGCGACCATGCATGAGAAAAGAACCCGAAGGCTTGCCTTCGGGTTTTGCCGTTTCAGAAGCGTTCCGCCAGTGCCAGTGCCAGCAGAAGCCCTGCGGTGCGGGCAGAATGAGCGGAGGGCGGTGCTTCTCCCTCTATGCTGCGGGCTTCCAGCTGCGGCGGTGCGGAAAGGGCTGCCACATGCTGCTCGATGTGCTGCAGGCTGTGGAGGAATAAAAGGCTGCGGCTCATCCGCTCGATCTGCTGTCTGCCGTTTTCATCGGCATAGGCGGATAATGCCCGCAGGAGAGTCACCTCTCTGGGGGGATGCTCCACGGCAAAGGCTTCCTCTGCATCTGCCGCCAGATGGATCTTCTGCAGATAGTCTTTCTCCACTGCCTCCTGCAGGCCGCCGAAAAGACGGGCAAGGGTATCCTCCAGCGGATGAGCCTCCTGCAGGGTGCGGGCAAGGGTATACAGATTGCTTTCTGGAATGGAAGACATGATAAAACCACCTTTCTTATAATGTCAGGAGCATTTCCCCCCGCAGACAGCCTCCTGCGGAAAGGATGAGCAGACGGCGGCGGATCTCGGCAGGGGAGGCAGTGGGATCCTTGGCAAGGAGGAGGGCGGCAGCGCCGCTGACAAGAGGCGTTGCCATGGAAGCCCCGCTCATGCGGATATAATGACTGCC
>JAUNCB010000252.1 GCA_030526765.1 Bacillota bacterium | reverse complement strand
TTGCCGCCCTTGCGATTCTGATGGGCTATGTGGAAATGATGATCCCTGTGCCGATCCCCATCCCGGGGGTAAAGCTGGGGCTTGCCAATGTCATCATTATCATCATGATGTATTTTATGGATACAAAGAGTGCTTTTTTCGTATCCATGGTGCGGGTGCTGCTTAGCGGGCTTCTCTTTGCAGGCTTTGCGGGGCTTTTGTACAGCCTTGCGGGGGCAATGTGCAGCTTTCTGGTGATGGCACTGCTGAAGAAAACAGATCGTTTCAGCATCATCGGGGTTTCCCTTGCAGGCGGCGTGTTCCATAATGTGGGACAGATCATTGTGGCGGCTCTGGTGGTGGAAAATGTGAAAATGGCATATTATCTGCCCTTCCTCTTGGTATCCGGCGTGGTGACGGGGATTCTGATCGGTGTTGTGGCAAAGACGGCACTGGGCTATCTGAAGCGG
Source organism: Bacillota bacterium (assembly GCA_030526765.1). Lineage (GTDB taxonomy): Bacteria > Bacillota > Clostridia > Lachnospirales > Anaerotignaceae > Anaerotignum_A. Next base: position 2,267 of record JAUNCB010000252.1, on the reverse strand, counting down.
GTATGAGCCTGCAGAGTCTCTTTGATATGCTGTATACAATCTAACGAAAAACCTGTCGAAAACAGTGGAAAACTGACGAAATCGACGAAAAGCGGAAAACATGGAAAAGCCCTCTTGAATAGGGCTTTTTTTCGTGTTAAAATCGTTCTAATATTTATTATGAAGATACTATAGACACACGATCATACAAAGAAAAACAGGAGGAGAATCAACATGGCAACTTTTTTCACAGAACCATCCAGAACCTTCAGTGAATTCCTGCTTGTTCCCGGTTATTCCACAAAGGAATGCACAGTGGACAATGTAAGCCTGAAAACACCCGTAGTTAAATTCAAAAAAGGCGAAAAACCTGCACTGGAAATGAATATTCCTCTGGTATCCGCAGTTATGCAGGCGGTATCCGATGATAAAATGGCAGTGGCTCTGGCGAAAGAAGGCGGGATTGCCTTTATTTACGGTTCTCAGCCCATCGAAACACAGGCGGCAATGGTGGCAAGAGCAAAATCCTACAAAGCAGGCTTTGTAGTATCCGACTCCAACATCAGCCCCGAAAGCACACTGAATGACATTCTGGCACTGAAAGAAAGAACAGGTCATTCCACAGTGGCTGTTACAACAGACGGTACAGCACAGGGCAAACTGGTTGGTATGGTAACCAGCAGAGACTACCGTGTAAGCCGTATGGAAGGCACAGAACTGGTAAAGGATTTCATGACACCCATGTCTGAACTGATCTGGGCTCCCTCCGGTACCTCTCTGAAAGAAGCAAACAACATCATCTGGGACAATAAGATCAATCAGCTGCCCATCGTGGACGCAGAAGGCAGACTGGAATATCTGGTGTTCCGTAAAGACTATGCAAGCCATAAAGAAAACAAAAACGAACTGCTGGATGCGGACAAGCGTTATGTAGTAGGCGCAGGCATCAACACAAGAGACTTTAAGGAAAGAGTTCCCGCTCTGGTGGAAGCAGGCGTTGATATCATGACAATCGACTCCTCCGAAGGCTACAGCGAATGGCAGAAGGATACACTGGAATGGATCAGAGCAACCTACGGCGATTCCGTAAAGGTTGGCGCAGGTAACGTTGTAGACGCAGAAGGCTTCCGTTTCCTGGCAGAATGCGGTGCAGACTTTGTTAAAGTAGGTATCGGCGGCGGCTCCATCTGTATCACAAGAGAACAGAAGGGTATCGGCCGTGGTCAGGCATCTGCTGTTATCGAAGTAGCACAGGCAAGAGATGAATACTTCAAGGAAACAGGCATCTATGTTCCCATCTGCTCCGACGGCGGTATCGTATATGACTACCACATGACACTGGCACTGGCTATGGGTGCTGACTTCATCATGCTGGGCAGATACTTTGCCCGTTTCGATGAATCCCCCACAACAAAGGTGAACATCAACGGTACTTATATGAAAGAATACTGGGGCGAAGGCTCTTCCAGAGCAAGAAACTGGCAGAGATACGACATGGGCGGCGACTCCAAGCTTTCCTTCGAAGAAGGCGTAGACTCCTATGTTCCCTATGCAGGCAGCCTGCGTGATAATGTAGGTCTGTCCCTGAAAAAGGTAATGTCCACCATGTGCAACTGTGGTGTACTGTCTATCCCTGAACTGCAGCAGAAAGCGAAGATCACTGTAATTTCCACAACATCTCTGGTGGAAGGCGGCGCACACGATGTACTGCTGAAGGACAGCGCACAGATCAAATAAGATACGAAAGACTTGAACAGCCTTCCGAACGGGAGGCTGTTTTTTGGAGAAACATTGTTTGATTTTTCTGATCGGTTTTTAAGAAAAAGAAAGGGTTATGAAAATGGAACAGAATAAAATGGGCGTTATGCCCGTGAATAAGCTCCTGCTTTCCATGTCGCTGCCGATGATGGCATCCATGCTGGTGCAGGCGCTGTATAATATCGTAGACAGTATGTTTGTGGCGCAGCTGAGTGAAAATGCCCTGACTGCTGTTTCTCTGGCATTTCCTGCCCAGAACCTGATGATCGCCATTGGTACAGGTACCGGTGTTGGTATGAATGCACTGGTGTCCCGTTCTTTGGGGGAAAAGAATAAGGAAAGAGCCAATCTGATCGCCAATAACGGGGTGCAGCTGCTGTTTCTGAGTGCAGTTGTGATCAGTATGCTTTCTGTGTTTGGCAGCCGCCTGTTTTTCAGCCTGCAGACAAAGGATCCCGAGATCATTCAGTACGGTGTGGATTATCTGACATTGGTAGGCGGTCTTTGCTTTGGTATTTTCATGCAGTTTG
>JAUNCB010000251.1 GCA_030526765.1 Bacillota bacterium | reverse complement strand
AATGACTTTGGCATTTCCCTGTTCTATATCTCTAAAACATTTCACAAACACATCATCAAGCATGTGGAGTTTGAGAACCTTGTAAATTTGTATATCTCTAAAACGGAATTTATGCTGATATAGTAATATGTTTGGCAAAGAGATGCTTTTATCGGCATCTCTTTTTCGTTATGTTATAATGAAAGGAAGCAGGCGGTGTTTCAACAGTAAAACGAGTTGTATATAAATCGGAAAGGGAATTTAAGATATGAAAAGAAGCTTTTGCTATACCATTGGGGAGGGGGACGATGGAAAAACCATCGAAGCCTTTCTTCTGGAGCATGAATACACCCCCACCTGCATCAAGTTTCTGAAAAAAGCGGAAGATCTGATACGGGTGAACGGGAAATGGGAATTTGTAACCAAAGAACTGCGGGAGAAGGATATTCTGGAAACGGTGTTTCTGGACGAGGAAAGCTCGGAAAATATCCCCTCCGTGGAGATGCCGCTGGATATCATTTATGAGGATGCGGATATCCTTGTGGTGAATAAGGCGGCAAAGCTGCCCATCCATCCCACCAAGGGCTATGAACGGGCAAGCCTTGCAAACGGTGTGGTGGATTATTACGAAAAGCAGGGGGAAACCTTTGTGTTTCGCAGCATCAATCGGATAGACAAGAATACCACAGGGCTGGTGATCATTGCGAAAAATATGCTGAGCGGCTCCATTCTGGGGGAAGCCATGCGAAAGAGGGAGATCCGCAGAACCTACCTTGCCGTTACGGAGGGGGAGCTGCCCGAAAGGGGAACCATTGATCTGCCCATCGGCAGAAGGGAAGGGTCTGCCGTGGAAAGAAAAATTGACGAAAACGGGGCAAAGGCAGTGACCCATTTTGAGCGGCTGTATTCTGCCAATGGCTACTCTCTGGCGAAGATCCGTCTGGAAACGGGGCGTACCCACCAGATCCGCCTGCACATGAGAGCCATCGGGCATCCGCTGCCTGCCGATGAACTGTATCATCCCGTTTTTGATGTGATCGAAAGACACGCCCTCCATTCCTGGAAGCTGGAATTTCCCCATCCCATCACAAAGGAGCTGCTTTCCTTTACCCAGGAGCTGCCTGCGGATATGAAGCAGATATTGGGGCTGCAGGGGGACTGCTTCTGAGGGAATATTTTCCCTAAGGCGGATTCTTTAAGGTTTGTTTAAAAAGAGGTACAAAGCCTTGCAGTTATTTTTTAACTGGGTTATACTGGAAATGATGCTTATGATTATGATTCATAATAAAATAAAGGGGGGAATCATTATGAAAAGAAAGAAAGCCATAGCGTGGCTGCTCTCGGCTTCGATGCTGCTGAGCGTGGGTACGCCTGTGGCATGGGCGGCACCCCAGTCCTTTGGCGACATTGAAGGACACTGGGCGCAGGCAGCCATTGAAAGATGGAGCGGTTACGATGTGGTCTCCGGTGACAGCGGGATGTTCCGTCCCAATGAAAGCCTGACCCGCGGACAGATGGCAACCATCCTTTCCAATTTATTGGGACTGACAAAGGAAAGTGCGAAAAATCCCTTCGGGGATGTGGCGGCGGATGCATGGTATTATTCTGCGGTGCTGCGCTGCTATGAGGCAGGCATCCTTTCCGGGGACGGACAGAATGCAAATCCCAACGGCGTGCTGACCAGGCAGGAAGCAATGGCAATGATCGCCAGAGCACTGAAGATCGCACCTGTGACAGATGCAGACCTGTCTGCCTATACCGACGGCGGTGCAGTGGCACCCTGGGCGGCTGGCTATCTGGCGGCAATGGTGGAAAAGGGGATCTTAAGCGGTGTGGGAGACAACACACTGGCACCTGCCCTTGACATGAGCCGTGCAGCCATTATGACGGTACTGAATAAAAGCGTGGTGCAGTATATCAATGCACCCGGCACCTATCCCCTGACGGATGGTGAAGGCATCATTCTGGTGGCATCCGGTGATGTGGTGCTGACAGGGGAAACCAAGGCAGACCTTCTGGTGACAGAAGCGGCAGAGGGCAAAACCGTGACCTTCGATAAGGCGATGGTAGGCGGTCAGATCACCGTACAGGCACCTGAGGTGCAGATCGTGGCGCAGGAATCCACCCTGCCTGAGATCCAGACGGCAGGCGCAGGCAGCACAGCGGCACCTGCAGAAACAACACCTGCTGAGACAGCGGAAGAAACACCTGCACAGCCCTCCGGCGGCGGTGGCGGCGGCAGCAGCAGCGGCAACAGCAATGTGGCACCTGCGGACAAGGTGGTGCCTGAGGATATGGCAAAGCTGCTGGGGCTGAAGAGCGGTGTGTATGATACCGATAGGGACGGTCTGTGCGACTATGACGAGATCTACATCGTGGGGACAGACCCCGTGCTCTGGGATACGGACGGCGACGGCAAGAATGACGCAAAAAGCGACGAGGACGAGGACGGTCTGACCAACCTGCAGGAAATTCGGATGTGCACAAACCCGCTGCAGGCGGACACAGACTTTGACGGTCTGACAGATTACGAAGAAATATATACATACAATACAAATCCCCAGCAGGCGGATACCGACGGCGACCGTTTGCAGGACGGGGACGAGATTGTTCTGGGGTTGGATCCGCTGAAGGATAAAACAGACGGTGTGACTCTGGACTCTGAACGGGTGATCACACAGAAACTGAAGAGAGAAAACATTGACGATCTTCTGTTTGAGAAAAATGCAGCGATCCCCTCTCTGGAGGCAGGCA
>JAUNCB010000250.1 GCA_030526765.1 Bacillota bacterium | reverse complement strand
CCCATCAAATATATCGGTATGGGCGAAAAGATGGAAGATCTGGAACCCTTCTATCCCGACAGAATGGCATCCAGAATCCTCGGCATGGGCGATGTGCTCTCTCTGATCGATAAGGTACAGTCCAACATCGATGAGCAGGAAGCCATTGAAATGGCGAAGAAAATGCGTGCCAACGATTTCACACTGGAGGATTTTCTCTCCCAGATGCAGCAGATCAAGAAAATGGGCCCTCTGAAGGACCTGCTCGGTATGCTGCCCGGTATCCCCGGCATGGGCAAACTGGATATGGATGCCCTGAACGGTGTGGATCCTCAGAAGGAAATGGTACGGACAGAAGCCATCATTCAGTCCATGACGAAGGAGGAAAGGGCAAACCCCTCCATCCTCAACGGACCCAGAAAAAAACGCATCGCTGCAGGCTGCGGCCGCAGTATTGCTGATGTAAACCGTCTGCTGAAGCAGTTTGAAGAAATGAAAAAAATGATGAAGCAGATGAACAATATGACAAAAGGCAAGAAAGGCAAGATGCCCTTCTTCCGTTAAAAAAGGATTTTATTCCGCAAGGAATCAAATAGATCAAATCAATACCAATAAATTATTTTTAAACATTTAGGAGGACAAAATCATGGCAGTAAGAATCAGACTGAAAAGACTGGGCGCAAAGAAAGCACCTTTTTACAGAATCGTAGTAGCAGATTCCAGAACATCCAGAAACGGTAAATCCATCGATGAAATCGGTATCTATGATCCTACAAAAGAACCCGTTGTACTGAAAGTAGACGCAGAAGCAGCTAACAAATGGCTGGCAAACGGCGCTCAGCCTTCCGACACAGTAAAAGCTCTGCTGAAAAAGGCTGGCGTAATCGCTGAATAATTCCGAGTAAGCGGAGGCCTCGATTATGAAAGAACTTTTGGAAGTTATTGCAAAAAGACTTGTAGAACATCCCGAGCAGGTAGTTGTGACAGAAGCAAACAACGAACGCGCTTTGGTTCTGGAACTGAAGGTTGCTCCTGAGGATATGGGTAAAGTCATCGGTAAACAGGGCAGAATCGCAAAAGCGATCAGAACTGTTGTAAAAGCTGCTGGCATCCATGAAGACAAGAAAATCATCGTAGAGATCGTGCAGTAAGCAAGACCCTTACGATAGAAGCGGTGTGGTAGGAACTGCCACACCGTATTTTTTTAAAGAAGAAGCAGATTTGTGAGGGTGGATTATGGAAAAATATTTTGAAATCGGTAAGATCACAGGTACCCACGGGATCCGCGGTACCATGCGTGTATTTCCTACTACACAGGATCCTACACGCTTTGAAAAGCTGAAAGAGATCATTGTGGAAGTGCGCAATAAACAGGAAGTGTTCCACATCAAAAAAGTGGCATATCAGAAAAACATGATCCTGCTGACAGTAAAGGAAATCGATGATATCAATGTGGCTGAGCTGTATAAAAACGGAAGGATCCTGATCCCCGATGCAGCGGCGATCCCTCTGGAGGAGGATGAATACTATACCCGTGATCTGTACGGCATGAAGGTCGTTACAGAGGAGGGGGAAGAACTGGGCGAACTGGTACGTATTTATGAAACAGGTGCCAATGATGTCTACGCAGTGAAAAAGGCAGAGGATAAGAAAGAATTGCTGATCCCTGCCATCAAGGACTGTATTCTGAAGGTTGATATCAAGGAAAACATCATGACAGTACATCTTCTGGAAGGGCTGAGATAAATGAAGCAGTTTTTTGTATTGACATTATTTCCGGAAATGATCGAACAGACCCTTTCCCACAGCATCATGGGCAGAGCCCAGAAGGAAGGCTATATTTCCGTAGAAGCTGTGAATATCCGAGATTTTACGCTGAATAAGCATAAGCATGTGGATGATTACCCCTATGGCGGCGGTGCAGGTCTGGTGATGCAGGGGCAGCCTATCTACGATGCCTATCAGAGCCTGATGCCAAAGGCAGAGGGGGCAAGGGTTGTGTTTATGACACCCCAGGGCAGACCCTTCACCCAGCGTGTTGCAGAGGAACTGGCGCAGGAAGAAAATCTGGTATTTCTCTGCGGACATTATGAAGGCATTGATGAGCGTCTCATCGAAGAGATTGTGACTGATGAGATCTCCCTGGGGGATTTTGTGCTGACCGGCGGGGAACTGGCAGCCATCACCATCATTGATGCGGTGTCCCGTCTGGTGCCCGGTGTTTTGGGTAAGGAGGAGTCCTTTGCGGATGAAAGCTTTTCCGAGGGGCTTCTGGAATATCCCCAGTATACCCGTCCTCCTGTTTTTATGGGCAGAGAGGTGCCCGAGGTGCTGCTCAGCGGGCACCACGGCAATGTGGCGAAATGGCGCAGGGAGCAGGCCCTCCTGCGTACGGCAAAAAAACGCCCCGATCTGCTGAAAACAGCAGTGCTGACAAAGAAAGACCTGAAATTCCTGCAGGAGCAGGGTATTGAGATCGAAGAATAAGAAAGCCGAAGGAACTTTTTAAAAGAGTTTCCTTCGGCTTTTGCTGTGTTTTTATTGTCTATCAATGGAATCTGAATTATAATAAAGGAAAATATAGACAATAAGGGGGGAAGTGTATGACAATGCAGGTGACGAATTATCAATGTCCGTCCTGTACAGGGCCGGTTCATTTTGACAACGAAAGCGGAAAACTGAAATGTGATTATTGCGGCTCCATGTATACAGTGGAGGAGATAGAAGCATTGTATGCAGAGAAGAATGAAAAGGC
>JAUNCB010000249.1 GCA_030526765.1 Bacillota bacterium | reverse complement strand
AATCCTGCTTGAAACGAAGGCCCTCAAGGTCTTAAAAGCCTTACTTCATGGAATCGGTAGAGCCGATCACGTTTTTGATCTTGTCCTCCACCAGCTCCTGGATCAGGTCTCTGCCTGCACCCAGATATCCGCGGGGGTCGAATGCAGCGGGATCATCGCCGAAGGACTTGCGGATGGCAGCAGTCAGCGCCAGTCTCAGGTCTGTGTCCATATTGATCTTGCAGACAGCCATGGAGGATGCCTTTCTCAGCATCTCCGCAGGGATACCCTTCGCCCCTGCAATATTGCCGCCGTATTCATTGCACATGGCAACGCATTTCTGGTCAACGGAGGACGCACCGTGCAGTACGATGGGGAAGTTATGGAAGCCTGCCGCCTCCAGCTTTTCCGTAATGGTCGCCAGACGGTCGAAATCCAGCTTCGCTTCGCCCTTGAACTTGTACGCACCGTGGCTTGTGCCGATGGCGATGGCCAGAGAGTCCACACCTGTTCTTGTTACAAAATCCACCGCCTGATCGGGGTCTGTGTAGGTGGCATCGGCAGCGTTTACCTTTACTTCATCTTCCACGCCTGCCAGCTTGCCCAGCTCTGCTTCCACCACAACGCCTCTTTCGTGGGCATATTCCACGATCTTCTTTGTCTGGGCTACATTTTCCTCATATTCCAGATGAGACCCGTCAAACATAACGGAAGTGAACCCGTATTCGATACAGTCCTTACATACCTCGAAATCAGAGCCGTGATCCAGATGCAGTGCAATATCCAGACCTGTTTCCTCGATGGCAGCATCTACCATCGCCTTCAGATATTTGGGATGAGCATATTTCAGCGCAGACTTGGACACCTGCAGGATCACAGCGGAATTCTGCGCTTTCGCCGCAGCCACTACCCCCTGAATGATCTCCATGTTATTGATGTTGAACGCACCAATGGCATAACCGCCTGCGAACGCCTTATCAAACATATTTTTTGTTGTTACCAAAGCCATATCAAGACACCTCTTTCATAAAAATATAATAGGTTTGCATTTATCCTTACCTTATACTAGAATTATAATACGATGGGTATGGAATCGCAAGGCATTTCTTTTGACGAAGGGAGTAGAAGGATGAGAGAATTTCTTATTTTATGGGGCAGTTTCCTTTTGGATCAGGCCACCAAAAAATGGGCGGAGGCAAGGCTTCCCTTGAACCATAGGGTGGAAATTGTCAGAAATCGCCTGTATTTCTGGCACATAAAAAACGATGGCATCGCTTATAATAGATTCAGCGGAGAAAGAAAAAAGATATTGCTCTCCACAGGCACCATCCTCGGCTGCTATACGGCACTGCTGCTTGGGCGGAAACGGATGGGAAAGGGCGGCACCCTGCCCCTTGCCCTCATCCTCGGCGGCGGCTGGGGCAATTTTCTGGATCGGCTCAGAACGGGTCGGGTAACGGACTTCCTCCATATCCCCGTAAAGGGGAAGAATGCACCCATCTTTAATCTGGCGGATGTCTGGGTGGTGCTGGGTGCCTTGGGTCTGGTTATTGTTTCTTTACGGGAAAAGTGAGAAAAAATGTCGGAAACATATTGCCTGAGACGGACATTTGTAGTATAATAAAACCAGAAATCCTGAAATGCACGACAACTTGCCATATTTGAACCTACATTTTTGACTCGGGACTCCTATATGCGGCAGATATGTCAGGCCTCAAGCTAATTCCCTTTGGGCAGAGGAAGGCAGAGTCTGAAGCTGCGGACACCCACCTGGCTGAGGCTAGGTGTCAAGAGGCAAGACCGACATTTTGGGATTATTTTTTTGCTTTTTTTCCAGAGAAAGCCAAGGGCTGCGGAGATCTCTCCGCAGTCTTTTTTTTGTTCTTTTTCCTGCGCCCCCTGCGTAGGCTTGTATCAGGAGGGAAGAAGCATGAGAATCATATTCTGTATTTTGGCACTGCTGCTTCTGACAGGCTGCGGCGGCGAAGAAGAAAAGACCACAGGCATCATCGGGCTGGATCAGCCCATCTCCAGAGAAATGGCGGCGAAAACCATCGCCCTTGCTTTTTATACGGCGGCGGAGGTGGAGGAGATGAAAGGGGAACTGCCATTTTCCGATGTGGCGGAAGGGGACTGGGCATATCCCTATATCCTCGCCTGCGTGGAGGCAGGTTATTTCAGCGGCAGCGAGGAGGGCACCTTTCGCCCCAAGGATGATATGACCCTCTGGGAGGCACAGCTTCTCATGGAAAGACTGGCACCAAACCACGAAAGCCGTATCCTGCTGACGGAGGAGAATCAAAATATGCCCGTTTCCTATGAGCTGTGGCTGAAGCTCTGGGAAACGGCACTGCGCTCCCGTCTGGGGGAAGCGGGGCTTTCCGCCTGCGGTATCCATCAAAGAAATGCGGTTTTGCTGACGGCAGAGGGGCTTTTTGACTGCGGCAGCTTCACCGCCACGGGCATCGATCTGAGCCCCTATCTTACCCGCCGCATCACCTTCTGGGAAAAGGAGGGGGAGATTCTGGGGCTTCTGACGGTGGAGGCAAATGCACCCCTCGTCCGTAATGTCTACTGCCATAAGGACGGGGGAAGCCTCCTGCTGGAAACAGGCGGCGGCACGGCAGCCCTCCCCTATGGCAAGAGGGCTGCGGCAGGCATCTATGATGTACGGCTGGAGAAGGGACGCATCACCGAGCTGCTCCCCTCTGCCTCTCTGGGCAGGCAGGAGGTGAAGCGGGTGAATGAGAATGAAATTT
>JAUNCB010000248.1 GCA_030526765.1 Bacillota bacterium | reverse complement strand
TGAGATTAGTTTGATTTGCATAGTTTTTTCACATTTTTTTATGCACTTTGCCCATACTCCTCCTTTCTGCATTTCCGCCTGCAGAAAAGTCACCTCTTACCCTTTCCCCGAAGGGAAAGCAAAAAAGGAGACCGCCGCAGCGGTCTCCTGATGGAAACGTTCGTTTCGTTTCTCTATGCTTTTATGCGGAAGGTTTGATGCTTTCCAGAATTGCAAGAACCTCTGCGTCCTCTACGCTGATGCTTTCCTCAGAACCCTCTGTCCACATGGTCACCTGATACTGATCTCCGCCTGCTTCCCCTGTGAAAAGAACGGTCAGCGGCTTATCCATGCTGGTTCCTGTAAAGCCTTCCCATGTGGTTTCTCCGATCACGATCGGTTCCAGATCTGCCGCATCTCCATACCAGTCTTTGGTGGGCTTCATCATATCTGTGCCTGCATCGTAATAAATGATCTGCAGATAAGGGCAGGTCAGGATATCCCATTCGGACTCCGCACCCTTACAGATCTGCAGCTGGAAAGGATCCTTCGCATCTGCTTCCTCTGCCCACATATCCATCACGGGAATTGCCAGCCATCCTTCGGGAACCAGTGCGCTCATGCTTCCTGTATCATATACCTCCCCTTTGAGCCCTTCCTCTGCTCCGCCTGCGCCGCCACCGCCGCCGCAGCCTGCAAACATTGCCATACTCATTACCAGAGCCATACTCATCGCAAACAGTTTCTTCATAAAGATCCCTCCTTACTAAACTTTACCGCTCTTTCCTTTTCTGGCTTCATTATACGAAATCCCCTCCGCCATTTCTATTACCCCATTGAGTATTTCTCCTGCGTTTCAGCGAATATAATTCATTTGATTAGTTCCGCTTCCCAGCCATCCCCTTTTCCGCACAACAGAAAAATCCCACCCGACAGCCCTTCAGGCTGTCGGATGGGATTCCGTCTCACTTATTCTTCCTTTTGCTTTCGTGCGTTCGGTATATCGTAAATTTCCTCCAGACGGTCACATCTGCGGAACAGTTCGATATAAAGCATCAGTTCATCCTTGGAATTGACCTTCATTTTCTGATAAATATTTGCATTATGCTTTCTGACGGTATTGATACTGATAAATGCTACCTCAGGGATCTGAGAAACCTCATACCCATCGATGTAATATTTCAGGATCTTCCGCTCCGTTGCCGTCAGGGTCTTTGCCCGTTCCGCAAAGGAGGTAAACATTTCTGCAATATCCGGCGGCAGACTGCCCTCCGCCACAGGCTGATTCTTCATTTTGGAATTGATATAATCCACCAGGGCATCCACCTCAGAAATGCCGGAGTAGGTGATATCTCCCTCTCCCTGCAGATCAGAGAAGCTGCTGAGGATCGGTTTTACAAACTTTTTGGAAAGCACATAGGAAAGCAGTAGCATGATCACCAGAAATGCACCGGAAATGCCGACCCATGTCCATTGCTCCGCCCGTGCTATACTGCTGTAGCTTGCTTCCGACAGCAGCGTAACAACCGCAACCGAGGTACCGTCCGCCATCTCTACATCCATCTTTCGATGCAGGCCCAGATAGGTTTCATTCTCCCCGATATATTTGTTATAATATTTCCCCTCTTTGATCTGAAGCACATCGGTATCTTCCATATAAACCCCGTCCAGACCGCCAACCATAGCCTGATCCATCAGAAGCTTTCCATCTCGGATCGGTGCCATCACCGTGATCAGATTACCGAAATGGCTGTCTACGGAAGGATAGGACATACGGAAATACATTTCACTGACCTCCAGACCGCAAACACCCTGCACATTGCCGTTGATATCCAGCACAGGAACCATCATCAGCATGATATCCTCCCATGTGCCGACGAGCTGCATCCGCCCGCTCCAGAAAATACCGTCTGCTGCACGTCCGAAGGAGGACTTCAGAATTGTTTCATATTCCGGTATTCCCGTAACATTAAATTCCAGATTCCAGCGGTTATGCAGCTCCAGCTTATGCTTCCGTGCAATTTCGGGAATCCCTCTGAAATATACCACATCGGGATTGATCTCATTTTTTACACTTAAATTCACATATCTGAGATACATTCCGGTACGGGAGGTTTCCGCCCCCTCCGCTGCCGTATTGGTGGTTGCATCCAGAATAAAATAGGCACCGCTGCCCGGGCTGCCCCAGAGGGCAGTCAGCAGCATCGGATATGCGTCATTCTGAATATTCAGAAGATCCTTTGGTCTGTCACTGATTTCACTGACAGACTCCGTATAATACACATCATCCAGTGTGCTTCCGATCTGGTTCGATAACTGTACCCCTCTGATCTTCAGAGAATCTATCTGCTCGTGGATCTCCTCCACTGTATTTTCCTGCTGTACGCTAAGGGTTCTGTGCAGCAGCTTTTCCGCATTGGAAAAAACCCCTGCCGCACTGAGGATCACCAGCAGCACCCCAAAAACAGACAGCGCCATAATGATCCAGTATGCAACCAGCTTACGATGCATACTGACACTCTGCTTTTCTGCCTTTGCCGTAATTTTCATCAGGTCTTTCCACTTTTGGTACATGGTTCTTCGCCCCCTTTTTCGGAACCTGATTCCTCCCTAATCAAAAGCCTGCCGCCAGTTCCTTTCTCGTTTTTTCAATGATCTGCTCCAGTGCTGCTTCCTTGTTTTCCGAAGCCTCATATGCTTCTTTTCCGTTGTTCAGCACCATCCGCACATTATGTTCAAACACCGTTTCCAGCTCCAGATAGGTTTCCA
>JAUNCB010000247.1 GCA_030526765.1 Bacillota bacterium | reverse complement strand
TTTCTATTTTACATGAAAATATGAAAAAATGGAATATAAAGATCAGAAAAAAGTAAAAAGGAATGAAATTTTTCTGTTTCTTCAGAAAATACATTGACTGTAAAATGTCTTTGGACTAAAATATAAGTGTTGTATATAGAGATAATATTTATTCTTTTTGGAGGTAATGACAATGAAATTTACAAGCACAGATAAAGCACCCGCAGCTCTGGGCCCCTACTCCCAGGCAGTATCCGTAAATGGCCTGCTGTTCACATCCGGTCAGATCGCACTGGATCCCGCAACAGGTGAAATCGTTGGCGAAGATGTTCAGGCTCAGTGTGAACAGGTTTGCAAAAACCTGGCAGCAGTTCTGGAAGCAAACGGTCTGACATTCACAGACGCAGTAAAAACAACATGCTTCCTGGCTGATATGGGCGATTTTGCTGCATTCAACGAAGTTTACGGCAAATACTTCACAGGCAAACCCGCACGTTCCTGCGTAGCAGTAAAAACACTGCCTAAGAACGTTCTGTGTGAAGTGGAAGTAATCGCAGAAATGAAATAAGAATCGCTTTTGAGAAAGGCGGATCGAGCCCTGTTCCATTGGAACGGGGCTTTTTTACAAGGGGTATCCCTGTTTCTGAAAACTTGACAGAAGGATGGTTTCCTCATATACTAATTGAAAGATATTTTGATTTGTTTTAGAATTTTTTGAAAATATATGGAGGGATCATTTTTGGAAGTATATATAGGTCTTGTCCTTTCTATTTTCCTGAATCTGTTTCTGATCGCAAAGATCGGCGGAAAGCTGGTAAAGGGCAGGGAAAACACCGTCACCCAGGAGGAGATCCGACAGATGGTGGATGCAGGCGGCGATAACGGTTCTATCGATGAAAATGAAAAAGAGATGATCAATAACATCTTTGAACTGACCAATATCTCTGCGGGAAGTATTGCTACCCACAGAACGGATATCGTTGCGGTTCCGCTGGATGCCTCTCTGGAGGATATCAAGAATGTAACGGAGGAAGAAAAGTTTTCCCGTATCGTGGTATATGATGAAAACATTGATAATATTGTCGGTGTATATCATGTGAAGGATATGGTAAAGTATATCCTTCAGGATGTGACCCGTATGGAGGAAGGCAATTTCCATCTGGAGGATCTTCTGATGGAGCCTTATTTTGTTCCCTTCTCCAAAAAGGTGGATGAGCTGCTGGAGGAAATGCAGCTGGAAAAGGTACATATGGCGATCGTTATTGATGAATACGGCGGCACTGCCGGCATCGTTACGATGGAGGATATTATGGAAGAGATCTTCGGTAATATCTTCGATGAATATGACGAAGAGGAAGAAGAAGACATCATGCTTGTAGAGGAAAATGTGTATCGCATTAACGGCTCTACAGATTTGCAGGATGTGGAAGAAATACTGCAGATCGTTTTCGAGGAGGAAGCGGATTATGATACGCTGGGCGGCTATCTGATCGGTCAGCTGGGACGCATCCCCGAAGAGGATGAAAGCATTGAGATCCCCCTCTGCGGCTGGCTGTTTTCCGTGGAAGCCTTTGAGGAAAAACGCATTATGAAGGTAATCGCATCCAAAATGCCGGAGGAAGCTGCGGCAGAGGATGCAGATGAAGATAATAAAGAGGATTGATGAAAAGGAGGATGCATTATGTTAAATGAAAAGGTTGCTGCACTGTTAAACGAACAGATCGTAAAGGAACTGTACTCCGCGTATCTGTATCTGGATTTTTCCAATTTCTATAAGGAAAAGGGTCTGGACGGCTTTGCAAACTGGTATCGTATTCAGGCACAGGAGGAAAGAGACCATGCACTGCTGTTCTTTGATTATCTGCACAACAACAGCGAAAAGGTTACACTGGGTGCAATCGATGCCCCTGGCGTAAAAATCGTTGAACTGGGCGATGCACTGCGGGAAGGTCTGAAGCATGAAGAATATGTAACAGGTCTGATCCATACCATTTACGCTGCAGCAAAGGAAGTAAATGATTTCAGAACCATGCAGTTTCTGGATTGGTTCGTGAAGGAGCAGGGCGAAGAAGAAAAAAATGCCAACGATCTGATCACAAAAATGGAACTGTTTGGCAGCGACGCAAGATCTCTGTATCTGCTGGATCAGGAGCTGGGTGCAAGAGTATATGCAGCACCTTCTCTGGTTCTGGACTAAGTTAAGATGCTTGAAAGGGCACGGCAATGATTGCCGTGTCTTTTTTTGTACTGGCACGAAAGGTTTTCCTGCCGCATATTTCTGGAAAGAAAAGACGGAGAGGACGGAATTTTCATGCCTGATCAGAAATGGTACGAAACAAGTGAGGATATGCAGATGCCCCTGCCGCTGACCAAGGAAGAGGCGGAAGGCGGCTGGGAAGAGGATACGGAAGAAAGACAGATGAACAGAGGCCGCTATCCCTCTATTACGCTGCCGAATCAGACCCATATCACGGTGATCCCTATTATCCCGGGTATCACGATGCTGGGATACATCCGTTTTCTGAATGCCAGCCCGGCAGAGCAGAATGTGGATATTTATGTGAATGGCAGAAGGGTGGCAGAAAACCTGTTGTATCGGGATTTTACGGAATACAGAAAGGTTTTCCCTGGATGGTATCGCATTGCGGTGTACAGAGCAGGCACAAGACGGGAGCCTCTTACAGTCACAACGCTCGAGATTGGTGCCAATGACATTGCCACGGCAGCAGTGAAGGGACTGGCGGAGGATATCGCTGTGCAGATCATCAATGACAGCCGCAGATGGGTCGACA
>JAUNCB010000246.1 GCA_030526765.1 Bacillota bacterium | reverse complement strand
TTGCTTTTGCTTCAGCCTCTGCTTTTGCTCTTGCTGCTGCTGCGGCTGCTGCCTTTTTGCCTGCTTCGATCTTCTTAGTTGCTCTGATAGACTGAGCCAGCTGACGTTTTGCAGGACATTCGTAAGAGCAGGAACCACATTCGATACAGTCCAGACCGTGATGTTTTACAAAGCCTTCGCCGTCGCCTTTGATTGCGAATGCGTTCAGCATGAAGGGCATCAGGCCCATAGGGCAATGGTCTACACATTTACCGCAGCGGATGCAGTTTCTTTCTTCGGGAATGTAAGCTTCGTCTTTTGTGAAGCACAGCAGACCGGAAGTTGTTTTTACGGATGCTACATCCAGTGTGTACAGTGTGGGACCCATCATAGGACCGCCTGCGATCAGTTTTACGGGAGGGTTTTCTTCGTTGAAGCCGCCGATTTCATCAATCAGATCTCTCAGTGTCATACCGATTCTGATTTTGTAGTTACCGGGGTTTTTGATACCCTTACCGGAAACAGTAACGATTCTTCTCATCAGAGGTCTGCCTTTTTCGATTGCTCTTTCGATAGCGATAACAGTATCAACGTTATCTACGATACAGCCAGCGGAAGCGGGCAGAGCACCGGATTTTACTTCTCTTTTTGTGATAGCGTAAATCAGGTGTTTTTCAGAACCCTGAGGGAATTTTGTTACCAGAGGCTGAACAGTGATGTTGTCGATGCCTTCACATGCTTTCTGCATGGATGCGATCGCTTCGGGTTTGTTCATTTCGATACCGATTACGCCTTTTGCATTGGGATGCAGTTTCAGCATGATCTGCAGACCTCTTACGATTCTTTCGGGTTCTTCAACCATCAGGCGGTAGTCACATGTGAGGTAGGGTTCACATTCTGCCGCGTTGATCAGGATGTGATCGATGGGTGTGTCTTTGGGAGGGTTCAGTTTTACATGTGTAGGGAAACCTGCACCACCCAGACCAACAACGCCGGCATTTTTGATTGCTGCCAGGATTTCGTCATTTGTCATGGTTGTGTAATCCTTACCTTCGTTGAGACCTTCGATCTCTTCCATTTTGCCGTCGTTCTTTACAACGATAGCTTTTACCATAGCACCGCCGGGTACCAGCATAGGTCTGATGTCTACTACTTCGCCGGATACGGAAGCGAAGATAGGAGAAGACATGAATGCGCCGGATTCAGCGATCTTCTGTCCTACCTTTACATAATCACCAACAGCTACCAGTGGATCACAAGGAGCACCGATGTGCTGGCTCATAGGGTAGAACAACTCAGAGTTTTCTTTGGGCATAATCACCTTGATGGGCTGGTCCTTTGCCAGTTCTTTCCCATCAGGAGGATGTACACCACGTTTGAACGTTAAAGCTTGCATATTATCCCCCTCTGTTCAAATTTGTCGTGTGCCTGAGGTGGCACGGGTTAAAAGTTATACTTTTATAAAAAAATAACTATAATATAACAGCAATATTTTAATACAAAAAAAAGAAATTCTCAACAATTTCGCAGAAAAAAAGCGAAAAAACTTTTTTTCAAAAGAAATTTTCACCTGGATTTTCCGAAAAAAGGACTTCCTTCCACAAAATAATGTCGAAACCTGATTTTTGCCTTATAATATTGCGGAAACACCCGCCGTTACAAAATCCTTTGTATGCGAATGATTCATCTGTTATAGTTTACACTTATTATCTATAAAAGTAAATGTTTATTTATTACCATAATCAAGGGGCTTTTCCGCAGTTTTTTTGGGGATATTTAGACAAAGAAGTGGGATTTTCGGCAGGATTGTGATAAAATAAAATAGATTGAATTACTGGGAAAGGAGGGGCTTTATGGAGCTTTCCATGCAATTACAGCAGAAGCAGACGCTGAACAGAAGGCAGCAGCAATCGGTGGAGATCCTGCAGATGAATGCCCTTGCCCTTTCCGATTATGCAAAGGAAGCGGCGGAGGAAAATCCGCTGCTGGAATGGGAGGAAGCGGCAGAACCAGCCCAGCACCACGGGGCATATGGTGCGACCTGTGCCGTGCCGGAGGTGAGAACGGAGGGAGAAAGCCTCCGCAGCTTTCTGCTGTTTCAGATCAATACGAAAAAAATGCCGGAGGGGCATAAGGCTGTGCTGCGTTTTCTGGCGGAAAGCACAGCGGAAAGCGGGTATCTGGAAGCAGATGCGATTGCCGTAATGCGGGAGAAATTCCCCATGCAGGAAAAAACGGCTGCCCGTATCCTTTCCGAGTTCCAGCAGCTGGAGCCTGCAGGCGTGGGCGCAAGAGATCTGCGGGAATGTCTGTGTATTCAGTTGAAAAGGAAGGGTGCTTCTCCCCTTGCCTGCAGACTGGCGGAGGTGCATCTGGAGGAGATCGCAAAAAATCGCCTCTCCTATCTGGCGAAGACGGAAAGGGTGACAATGGCAGAGATCCTTGCGGCACTGGAGGAGATCCGTGAGTGCAATCCCAAGCCGGGCAGCGGCTTTGCAGGAGAGAGGCCTGTGGAATATATTCTGCCGGATATTCTGGTGGAGCAGAAAAACGGTGTGCTGACCGTATCGGTCAATGGGGCGTCAGTGCCTCGTCTTTCTGTTAATTACAGCTATAAAGCACTCCTGCAGGAACAGGCAGATGCAGAAGCGGAGCATTACCTCGCGGAAAAGCAGAAGCAGGCAGAATGGATGCTGGAGTGCATCCGAAGACGGGAAAGCACCCTGCGGCAGGTGGCGGAGATCATCATAAAGCGGCAGAGGATGTTTTTTACGGAGCAGAAGGGTGCCCTCT
>JAUNCB010000245.1 GCA_030526765.1 Bacillota bacterium | reverse complement strand
CTCATCCAGTGCTTTCTTCATACGCTCCTCAAATTCCCCGCGGTATTTGGAGCCTGCCACCATAGCAGACAGATCCAGATTATATATCCGTTTGTTTTTCAGTGTTTCCGGCACATTGCCGTCGGCGATCCGCTGTGCAAGACCTTCCACAATGGCAGTTTTCCCTACGCCGGGATCACCTGTCAGACAGGGGTTATTCTTCGTTCTTCTGCTCAGGATCTGGATGATACGATCAATTTCCGCATCTCTGCCTACAATGGGATCGAATTTCCCTTCTCTGGCAGCCAATGTCAGATTGCGGCTGTATTTCTCCAGCGTTTCCGTTGCATCGGAATCCTCATCCGCAGGGTTTTCCTTCATTCCCTTGATTCCTGCGGGCTGTGCTTCGCTTTCGCCCAGCATCAGCATAATATCTTCATATAATGTCTGCACATTTACGCCCAGCCCAGTCATGATTTTGGACGCAATGGTATCCTCTTCCCTTAGAAGGGCAATCAGAATATGCTCTGTTCCAACTTCATCGGAGCCCATCTGTACCGCTTCCTGTCTGCTCAGCTCCACCACACGTTTGCCTCTGGGGGTCAGATCTGCAGGAACGGCATGCTTCTGTTTGCCGTTTTGTAACGCAGCGATCCGCTCCATCACCTGATGATAGGTCACATTTCTGCTTTCCAGTGCTTTTGCCGCAACACTCTGCTGCACCAGTGTCAGCCCCAACAGAATATGCTCTGTTCCGATATATTCATTTCCAAGAGTGCCCGCCGCTTCCTTTGCGCGATCCAGCACCTCCTGTGCTTTCTTTGTAAATTCCGCCATTTGATTCACCATCCTTATGAATTTGTTAGCCATCAAAGACCGTGATTGCTAATTTATCTGAAAAATAAAAGAACCCGAAAGTTCTTTTATCTGCTGTTTCTTTGGCTGTTTCTTATTATATCTCACAATGCCTTAAAATGCAAAAGATACTTTATGCCTCTTTCTTACAATTCCCTTAATTCTTCCACAAAAAGAGAAAAGGGTTCTTTTTCCGGCTTTGCTGTCAGAAGAAAGGTCTTCTTTGTTGCGGGATGTGTCCCTTCCAGACGATAAGACCAGAGAGCGATCTCCGTTTTTCCTTTTTTCGGGAAAGTTTTATGATACTTTCGATCCCCCCAGATGGGAAAACCTGCATGGGAGGTCTGCACACGAATCTGATGGTGCCGCCCTGTTTCCAGCGTGATCTCCGCCAGTGTCAGTATACCCATATCCGACTCTTTTTCCGCAAGCCTTCTATAATGAAGGATCGCCTTTTTCCCGCCCTTTCTATCCTTGGATACCACCTCGGAAAGATTGGTGCGGGCATTTTTCAAAAGATAGTTTTCCAGCGTTCCCTGCTCCGCAGGCAATCTGCCGCAAAGAACGGTCAGATATTTTTTATTAAGCCGTTTTTCCTGCAGATCCTTTGCCAGTGTCGCTTCTGTCTCTTTATCCTTTGCAAAGAGCATTACGCCGCCCACAGGTCTGTCCAGCCGATGCAGCAGCCCAAGGGAATGGCCCACATGGGCTTCCAGCATGGAAAGCAGGTCTGCATCCCCCGTTTTATCCGCCTGCGCAGGAACACCCTGCGGCTTTACGGCTCCGATTATCCATTCATCCTCATATAGAATCTGTAGGTTCATATTACACTTCCTTTAATACAACAGCACCCTTTGGCGGCAGTGTGATCTCTGCCATACCGCCCTTTACGGCATAATAGAAATCGAAGGTGGAATAGCCGTCACGGCTTGTCATCAGCCGACTTTCCAACGCACCCTCCATCCCGCAGCCGATCTGCCACACAGGCACGGAAAAGCTTTTTGTTTCTTCTGTATTATTCAGCGCAATGACAAATTTGTCCTCTCTGTCAAAGCGTCCATAGGCAATGATACCATATTCGCCGTAAAGATGGCGCAAAGAACCATGGCGCAGCACAGGATTTTCTTTTCTCAGATAGATAGCCTCCTTGTGGAAATCGATCAGTCTGTGATCCTCCTGTCCCCAAGGGTAGGTGCGGCGATTATCGGGATCTGTCCAGCCGGTCAGACCTGCCTCATCCCCATAATAAACCGTAGGCGCACCGGGCCATGTCATCTGCAAAAGCACCGCCTCTCTGAGCACCGCTTTGTCTGTTCCACGGGAAGCACCTTCCGTACCATCTGTCTGCAGTCTGCCCACTCTGCGGTTGGTTCTGGTCAGAAAACGGGAATGATCGTGATTGGAAAGCTCATTCATGGAAACCATCAGCGCCTGAATGGGCAGCTTACCCATCTGATACAACATGGTTCCCCAGAATACATCCGCATCGTTATACATATCTTCCCTTTTTTCCGTACTATGCTTGGAAACACCTGTCAAAAACCATGTAACAGGCTCCATAAAGGCATCATAATTCATAATGGAATCCCATTCATCTCCCTGCAGCCAGAGAGAAGCATCGCCGTAATGCTCCGCAAGGATAAGCTTATCCTCAGAAACGCCCTTTACCACATCTCTGAATTCTGCCCAGAAGCGGTGATTGAATTCCTCGGATTTTCCCAGATCAGCAGCCACATCCAGACGCCAGCCATCAGCATGGAAAGGCGCAGAAACCCATTTCTTCCCGATTTCCAGAATTTCCTTTTTCAGCTCGGCACAGCCCTCTTCATTCAGCTTGGGATGATTTTCATAGTCCCACCAGCCTTCGTAGCTGCCATCTTCCTTCCAATAGAAATAATCCCGATATTTACTTGTTTTCTGCTGATAAGCACCCTTTTCGGTTTTTTTATAAAAGCCCTCTC
>JAUNCB010000244.1 GCA_030526765.1 Bacillota bacterium | reverse complement strand
CTGGGGATGCGGATCTCCAAAAAAACAGACAGAAGACTGTAAATCCCGCACAGGGCTTACATAAACAAAAAAGACAAGAAGAGAGCATATTTACAAAACAAGGAGGAAACAATTATGAAAAAATTCTTTGCAATCTTACTGACAGGCGTACTGACACTGGGTCTGGCTGCATGCGGCGGCTCCGAACCCGCAGCGGAAGAAGCGGCAGATGGCGCAGTGACACTGAAAATCGGCGCAACCCCTACACCCCATGCAGAAATTCTGAGCGTGGCAGCGGAAGAACTGGCTGCACAGGGCATCACACTGGATATCGTGGAATTCACAGACTATGTACAGCCCAATCTGGCAACAGATTCCGGCGATCTGGATGCAAACTTCTTCCAGCACACACCTTATCTGGATCAGTTCAACGCAGATCAGGGCACAGATCTGGTTTCCGTTGGTACAGTACATTATGAACCCATGGGCATCTTTGCAGGCACAGCAGCATCTCTGGATGAAATCGCAGAGGGTGCAAAGGTTGGTATCCCCAATGACGGTACAAACGGCGGCCGTGCACTGCTGCTGCTGGAAGCAAACGGTCTGATCAAGTTGAACCCCGAAGCAGGCATTTCCGCAACAAAGCTGGATGTGGTCGAAAATCCTCTGAATCTGGAAATCATTGATATGGAAGCAGCACAGCTGCCTCTGTCTCTGGGTGATCTGAGCATTGCGGTAATCAACGGCAACTTTGCAATGCAGCATGGTCTGGCTGTAGCAGATGCACTGGCGATCGAAGCAGCAGATTCTCTGGCAGCGGAAACATACGGTAACATCGTATCCGTAAAAGCGGGCAACGAAGCAGCACCCGGCGTAGCAGAACTGATGCAGGTACTGCAGGGCGAAGCAGTGGCAGAATTCATCGCAAACACATACGGCGGTGCAGTAGTTTCCACAACAGCGAAATAAGCAAAAAGAATAAAAAGATGTCGTGTCTCAGGCGCGGCATCTTTTTTTCGTAAGTGGGGAATAAGGGAAGGCCTGTCTTGCAAGAGCGGAAAAAACAGATACAATAGAGATATAGTTGTTTGATTCCTGTGTGATATGATGAGGGAGATATTCTATGAAGCTATCCTCTTTTTGCTATTTTGCCGCCTTTGGCGTAAAAACCATTCTTTTTCGCAAGAAAACACCGATCCTTGGTACGGTGATCCTGACGGATAAATGCAATCTGCATTGTAAGCACTGCTCTGTGAATAACATCACAGCCATCGTGCATCCCTATGGGCAGATCCGTCGGGAAATGCAGCAGCTATATGATATGGGGGTGCGGATCCTGTTCTTCTGCGGCGGAGAGACCTTTCTCTGGGAGGACAGCGGGCGTACCATACGGGATCTGGTAGCGGAGGCGAGGGAAATGGGCTTTCTGATCGTCAATGTGGTCACCAACGGAACCTTTCCCCTGAATCTGCCGGAGGCGGATCTGATCCTGTTAAGTCTGGACGGAGATAAGCAGCGGCACAATGCGATCCGTGGGGATACCTATGATACGATCATGGAGAATGTTCGCAATGCCACTGCGGATAATATCTGCTTTTATATGGCGATTAATCAGATCAATAAGGACTATGTGCGGGAGGTATGCCTTACTGCAAGGGATACGGAAAAGGTACGGGCGGTTTCCTTCAATTTTCATACTCCCTATCCCGATACAAAGGAGCTGGCACTGAGCAGGGCGGAAAAAGCTGCCTGCTGCGAAACCCTCCGACAGATGCGGAAGGAGGGGGCTCCCATATTCAATCTGGAAAGTGCCTTTCCCTATCTGATAGAAAATCGCTTTCCGACGCCCTGTCATCAGTGTGTGGTGATGGAAAACGGGAAGCTTTCCACCTGCGGGCGGTGTATCGATGTGCCCGGTCTTTGTGAGCAGTGCGGGTATTTCTTTGTTGCGGAATACACACTGCTGTTCAGAGGCAATCCCAAAATCATTATGGAGATGCTTCAGACCTATCTGAAGTATATTTAAGGAGACTTATGAGCATTATTACAAGCCTGACAAGAATGTGGCTGACCCGAAGGATACAGCCCTTTACCTTTCGAAAGGAATATGATCGGCTGCTGCCCTTTGCAGAGTGCGAAAGCCTTGGGCTTTATGTGCATATTCCCTTTTGCAGAAGCATCTGCAATTTCTGTCCCTATTGTAAGGTACCCTATGAGAAAGCCCTGTGCGATACCTATATTGATGATCTGCTGCGGGAGATCCATCTTGTGGGCGGACAGTATGCAGGGAAAAAACGGGTAACCAGCCTGTATTTTGGCGGCGGCACGCCTGCACTGGCAGCGGAGCGCATCGGGGAGATCGTTACTGCGCTACGGGAGCATTTTATCATTACGGAGGGGATCGGTCTGGAGCTGCACCCCGATAATGTAACGGTGGAGATCCTGCAGGTGCTGAAGGCGGCAGGGGTGACGAAAATCAGCATTGGCATCCAGTCCTTCGGAGAGAAATATCAGGGGCTTCTGGGAAGAAAGAAAATAGATACAGGGGCACTGCGGGCGGCACTGGCGGCAGTTCCCTTTGAAACGGTTTCCATGGATTTTATCTTTGCTTTGCCCGAACAGACCTATGCAGATCTGCAGGCGGATGTGGATATGGCCTTTTCTCTGGGGGCAAACCATGTGGCGATCTATCCCTTTATTGACTTTACCTTTACGGAAAGTCCTGTGGGGGCTATGTCCAAAAAAGAAAAACGGGAATTGCTGGATGCCATCACGAATTACTGTCTGGAGATGGGATATTTCCGCAGCTCCATCTGGACTT
>JAUNCB010000018.1:7564-10864 GCA_030526765.1 Bacillota bacterium | reverse complement strand
CCCTTCTGTCGGCACATCTAAACAACCGATGATATTCATGCAGGTAGATTTCCCTGACCCCGACTGTCCAACAATGGAAATGAATTCCCCCTGATAGATTTTGAAACTGATCTTATCCGCCGCGATCACCGTTGTGTCTCCCATAGGGTAGATTTTGGATACCTCCCGAAATTCAATAATTGGCTGCATCCTATCACCTCTTTCCGCCGTCGGAGGGTCTGCCGCCTGCGTTTCTGCTGCCACCGCCCATACCGCCGGAGGGCATATTTCCGCCCATACCGGGGATAGCGTTCATCTGCCGCATTTCTCCGTTTTCAGCGGAAGACACCTGCTGATAGGCAACGCTTTCGCCTTCCTCTATCCCGCTGATGATCTCGATATAGCTATCATCGCTGACACCAACCTCTACCTCCCGATAGCCGTAGCCCGCAGGGATATTCTCGCCTTCTGCCGCAATTTCGCCGCCCTCTACCAGCACGCGATTTCCTCTTTCCACGGCAGAAATGGGAACTGCCACAACATTTTCCGCATTCTGAATGAATATTTCCGCAGAAACATTCATTCCCGGCAACAGCCCTTCCGTTTCATGTATTTGCACCTCCACAGGGTATGTCGTTACACCGCTGCTGGTAGTGCCTACCATGGTAATACTGGCCACTTCTCCTTCGTAGGCCTTTCCTTCCACTGCATCGGCAGTTATGGTTACCTTCTGTCCTGCTTCTATATTGCTGATATCCAACTCATCCACATTTAATGTGATCTTAAGATAACTCAGGTCATACACCGTACACAGCTTTTCTCCCGTATCGGAAATGGTATCTCCCTGTTTGAAATTCTTTTGAATGATCGTCCCATTGATGGGAGAGGTGATGGTATAAGATTCCAGCTGCTCCTGCTTGTTTTCCAGAGAGATTTCAGAATTTCGCACCTGATTTGCCGCCTGTCTGACAGAATCCGCCACATCATCGCTTTCCATTACCACCAGCGTTGTATTTTTCTGTACCACATCGCCTTCCACAGCGGGAATGGATACTACTGTACCCGAAACCGCCGCTGTCACCTGACGTGAGTACTGATAAGTAAAACTGCCGGGGGCATAAGAGCCGCTGCTGCCCACCTGGGCAGTCGCCATTTGCCCCTCAGAAAGGGCTCCCGGATTTTCCACCGCAATGGTCACATAGCGCACCTGCACATTGCCGCTGAGCACCGTGTCCACCCTGCCGATCTCCGTTACCTTCCCTGCTGCCGTTTCAAAAGAACCATAGAAGGTCACCTCCGCCTGCTGCCCCACCTGAAATGTTTTTGCATCAGCGGAAAAGAAGGGCAGTTCAATCTGCATAACAGAGGCATCCCGAATCACTGCGACAGTCTCACCTGCCTTCACATCATCCCCTTTCTCCACCTCTATATCGATCACCATGCCATCGATGGGCGCTTTTACCCGCAGGTCCTCCTGCGATTTCAGTTTTCGCTGATAGCTGCTCTGAGATTCGGAAAGAGAGATCTCTGCCTGCTCAATGCTGTTTGCCGCATCCGCACTGTCGATCTCATAAAGAACGGCATCTTCTTCCACCGTATCTCCCACCTCAAAATCCGCCAGAAGCACATCCCCCTTTACCAATGTCGTAATAGTATAGGAATCCGCAGGCTCCAGTGTACCACTGCCGGTGATGCTTTCTGTGATCGTTCTTCTCCCCGCTTCCTCTGTTCGATATGCTGCATCTGCTCTTTTGGTTTCGGTTCCTCCGCCGAAAATCCGAAAAAGCAGAAAAAGAATCGCTGCCAGAACCAGAAAAACAGCGATTTTTTTCTTCCTCGAAGCCTTCTGAAATTTCCTTTTGCCTTCCTTCCACCTCTCACCCGAAAGCATTCCTTTCCATGGTTTCTCCCTTCCGATTTCTTCGGGGCTTCGCTCCTTCCAGTTCCCTTCCTTCCATTTTTCTTTCCAGTTCATATACATTCCCTTCTTTCTTCCATTTTTGTTTTCAACAGAATAGCAGGTTCACTCTGTTTTTCCTTTAGACAGCTTCTAATCCTCCATTAAAACTCCATTACATCTTTTTAATCTCCCGTTTCCTTATCATCCTCAAAGCCTTTTTTAATACAGCATTAAAGCAAATCTAAAAATGCTCCTCTATACTCCACAATGTCACTGAATGACAACTATGATTAAAAGGAGAGAAGAAAATAATGAAGAAGAAACAAAAACTGGCATATTTCTTTACCGCAATTCTGGCATTCGGCTGTCTCTGCGGTTGCGGCACAACAGCTGCACCCATGGAGGAAGCTGTGCAGGAAAGCATCACGGAAGAAACCGAAACAGAAGAAAAAGCACCTGCACAGAAAGAGAGAAGCACAAAAAGCGAAACTCAGATGACCCTTGCCGAAATCATCTCCATAGACGACACAACAGCAACCATCCAGCTTCTCAATGGCAGAGGAAGCCATAAAATGGATGCCACGGAAAAAGGAGAACGGCCTCAGCGGGATGATTCTGCAGAAAAGTCGGAAGACTCCGAAGAAAAGGAGCGTCCCGAGAAAAAAGATCGTCCTGCAGAGGATACCCCCAAGGAACGACCCGACGAGAAAAAGGAACACACTGCGCATCAGTCTCCGGAAAATGCTTCTGCTCCGAATGCTCCCGTTTCGGAGCCCACTACCATTGATCTGGCAGAATTCGACACCATTGATGCAGCCTCTTTGCAGGCAGGCGATCTGATTTCCCTTGAAATAGATACCGAGGGAACCATTGTCGCTATTCAGAAAGCAGAAGCACCCGCACCCTCCGAAAATGAGAACGATGCATAATTTCCAAAAACACTACCCCTTTCCCCAATATAAAAAGGACATATCGGCAAAGAAAATACTCTCTTTTGCCGTTATGTCCTTTTTTCGTTTTTTTGTTTTCCCGACCTGAAAACAGTGGCCTTCCTTTATTCTGCCAGCTTTTGCAGCGTATCCCCTGCGATGCGATATACCGTCCAGTCCTTCATAGGCTCCGCTCCCAGAGAAAGATAGAAATCAATGCTGGGCTGATTCCAGTCAAGGCACCACCACTCCAGCCTGCCGCAGCCTCTTTCCCTGGCGATCTGCGCCAGCTTTCGCAGCAGTCCTTTTCCATATCCCCTGCCACGATATGCCGGCTTCACATACAGATCCTCCAGGTAAATACCTGCTCTGCCAAGAAATGTGGAAAAATTATGGAAAAACAAGGCAAAGCCCACTTCCGCTTCCTGTTCCAGTACAAAAATCACTTCTGCCTTTTTCTTTTCAAAGATCCATTCCTTCAGGATCTCTTCC
>JAUNCB010000018.1:0-7554 GCA_030526765.1 Bacillota bacterium | reverse complement strand
GGCAACCACTTCCTCCAGCAGCCCTTCATACTCTGCCAGTTCTCTGATGAATTGCAGGATCAGAGGAACATCCTTTTCTTCCGCATATCTGAAATCCAACGCTTCCATTGCCAAACCTCACAATCCTTCTGCCTTCGTTACAACCCCATATTCCAGTCATTATTGACCTTCAGATTCACAGGCGCTTTGTAAATTCCATAAACAACCCGATACAGATCCTTCAGTTCCACCCATGAAGTGCCACGGAAACCGTAGAAAAGCATTTCTGCTCCGTTGCCCGTCAGCTCACGATTCTGTTTATGACCCATCAGAACGGTTCCGAGCCCCTCCTGTGTCAGCTTCACTTTAGAATCCTTTTCCATAGTATAGGTATGGTTATAAATATTAAAGGGGTCTCTGAGCAGGATAAAATATTTCCCATTTTTCTCCTGAGCATCCAGAAGATCCACACAGTGGGGAATCGCCACCGAAAGGGTACTTTTTTCTGCAAAAGCCTTTTTACATCTCTGATAGAAGATATGCTCTTCCACCGTATAGCCGTCCTTCCGTCCCTCTGCAAAGTATTCTGCACAGGTAGCAACAGCAGTCCGTTCACTTTCCAAATCTGTGTACTTATTTTCTGCCCCCAGCTTTTGCGCATAGTTATTTCTCGTACCATGGATGTCGCGCAGGTTCGCCCCAAATTTTTCTCCGCGAATCCCCAGTCTTGCATTTTCGATATTCTGCAACAGCTGCTTTTCGACCTCCTCCTCCGGTACTCCCAGTTCCTTGATCAGATTAGCCAATTTTCCTATACTGTTTTCCTGAAGTTTTTTCTCTTCCTCTGTAAACAGTTCGGTCACTGCCTGATTGACAACTACCGGAGTAAATCCCTCCAGCATAGATGCCAAAAAGACCGAGTCATAGAAATCATTTTCTTTTGGCTTATACTTTACTCCATTTTTGATTTCTTCCGGAAAATATCCTGTCATGTGCAACAGTGCCACATCATGTAAACCATAAGTCAACTCATCCACCACATTATACATCTGATTTCCCTCTATCCGCATTTCATTGCGCATATTCATTCCCGTCAGGGCATAAGCCTTTTCCAGCAGCTGTACCCATGTACAGTCGCAGGCATTGCCCCATCCTGTTTCATAATGCTTGCGCAGCTTCACATAAACGGGGAAGATACGAATGCTTTCCCGATCTTTCTGCATTGCCTGATTAGAGGTAATCCGCTCTCCATAACGCTCCGCCTGATACAGTCGCACGATCACATCGCCATCCCCCGTATCATGGAACATACTTCTGATAAACTCCGGGCTGGAGCGAACCAGTGCACTGATGGCAGAAACCAGCCAGCAGTCCCCGATGGCACTCTGTTTTACATCATTGATATTCGGCTCGTGCAAAAACAGTGGAATATCCTGAATATTGGATTCCTCCATATTCTGAGAATAGATGGTATTTTCCACATAGGCAACGGTGCCTTCCTTGATTTTTTCCAGTTCCTCTTCAGACATGGTTTCTGCCATGGTCCCATCCAGATTGCCCTTCAGCTCCTGCAGAATTTCCCGCAGTATATCACATCGCTGCACTACACTTTCCTCTTCACAGGCAATATGATACTCCAGATAATCCTGTGCCTTTTTCCGGAAGGTATCCAGAAACGCCATTTCCATTTCCGTTGTATCCGTATTCACAATGCCCAATACCGTTGTATAGCGGGAAATGGCATCCATGGCGATCAAAAATTCCGCATCCTTCTCGTCTTCCAGCGTGAACTGCATGGAAGACGCCAGTTCCGGACGCTTAATCAGCCCATGGATTCGCTTTTTCATAGGACTGGCAAAGAGTGCATCCAGATCAATAGTGGGGGCATAGTCCTGTGAGCCCCGCTGCCACTGCTTCGGCAGAGAGGCCTCCTGCATCATCCCTGCATCCACTCCCAGCATTCTCTGCATTTCGATATGCTTTTCCACGCATTTCTGATAGCATACCATACCGTGCTCTGCCGTTCTTGGCTCATGCATCAGCCAGCCAAACAGCTGCAGGGGGGCACCGATCAAATTGCCACCAAGACTTTCCAGACTTTCCACCTGCTTCAGATTTGCAGCAAAGGTTTTCGCATCACTGGCGAGCTTCTCCTGCCCAAGAGCGTGGCGGATTCTTGCTTCCATCTGCTGTTTACGAATCTCCTCCGCATAGTCGATTTTTCCTTTTTCCGCCCGCAGCTGATGAATGATCCATTCACTCTGCATCCGCTTCATTTGCGCAGTAGTCTTCAGATGCTTGCCAGACATCAATGTATGATTATTTCCACTATAAACCGACATTTCATTTATACCGTTCAGGATGGCATAGTTTATTTCCAGTGCCGCTGCATATTCTGCCATAGCACGGATCTCCCGCATCTGCTTTGGCATCTTTTCCAGCATAAGCTTCAGATATTCCAGTTCTTCTCTTTCCCCGCAGCGCTGTCTGAGGCTTTCCATCAGCCTTTTATTTTCTGTGATTTTTTCCAGATAATAGGATTGCTTCTGACAGCGGAACAGGTTTTCTCTGTTAGTGAAGAAAGCATAATCCCCATATTCTGCTTCTTTCAGTACTCCCTTGATCTGCTCTATTTCAGCGAAAAAACGGCAACTCAGCACAGCAATCCCATCCAGTGCCTTGTCATCCACCACTGCCGCCTCATTTTTCTCTGCCAGATGAATACAGTTAGACACATCATAGATATAACCAATATCTTTTTTCTTCATTTCCTCCGTATGCTCTGTAACGAAGTCAAAGCCCTGCACAGATATTTTAAGCACTTCCGCTTCTTTTTCTTCCAGCAAAAGAGATGGATCCTTTAAAAAAGCATTGATCCGATCCTGCTGCTTCTGGTAACGGTTTTCCACTTTAAATTTTTCCACATTAACAGTATGGGAAGCAGTTCTGTAGATCGCCATAAATCGTTTTACCGCTTCTTTCCATTCCTGCTCCAGTGCTCCAAAGGAACTTGCGCCATGTTTTGTTTCCCCCAGATACTGCAGTGTCAGTTCATACGCCCTTTCATACAAAGGAAGAAGTGCACACATTTTTTCTGCTTTGACATGCTCCTCTGCCGTCAATCCAAGATGATAGAAGTTCGGCTGCTGTCGGCGAAGCTCTGATATAAACCTGCAGTCTGAAAGTTCCGTTTTAATCTGGTCTTTATCCAGTTTTTTCAATTCGGAAAAAGGATTCCCCCTGAAGCTGTGTCCGAGCGCACGTCTCAGTCGAGAGGTTTCCCCCCGCCCGTTTGCTTCGGATGCCGCAGCACCTCTTTGCTGCTCCGTCTTTCGCTCTGCATAGCTATAAAGCAGTTCTGCCATATCCTCTAGCTCTGCCATACTGCCGCCCACCGTATACCCGTATTTTTCAATGGAAGCCGCTCTGGTTTTAATGATCTTTTCCGCCTTTTGATACAGCGGAAATTCAGTCTGGATATTGGCGAAGCGGTGGTCCATCTGACGGATGCTTTCATACCGCTTCTTTTCTGCCTCCCGTTTTTCCACTTCCTCCTGAGGCAGCTGCCCCAGATCCTTTAATTTCTCTCTTGCCACACTAAATACATCACTGTATCTGAGTCGGTTCACCTTCGCTTCCAGTCTTTCCCGTTTCAAAAGAAGCTGACTGTACTGTTCGATAAAGTCCGCATCACTGCATCCCTTCAATGTATTTTCAAGAGCTTCGATTTCGGCAATGGTATCCTGTCCATATGTCAGCACATTCTCCTGCGTAACATCTCCGATACCGGAATCAAATCTTGCCTTCCGCTCTGCCACCCATTCTTTGAGTGCCTGTTCTGCTTCATCCTCACGGAATACATCGGTACGCTTCTCATATTCTGCAATCCGTTTTTCTCTTTCCGCAATCCGCTTCTGCTCTTCTTCCCGATGTTTTCTTTCCTCTTCCGTAAGCTTATTCTCAGGAATTTCCTCTTTCTTTTCTTCTTTCCTCTCAAGGGCTTCTTTTTCCCTGTCCTGAATATCATTTTTATAAATGATCCAAGCACGGGAAAGCTCTTCATAGGCACTCTCGATCCGATACATTTCCGCAGACATTTTCTCGTCCGCCTCCAGCATCCGCTCATGCTTGGATTGTGCCTCAATGATTGCCGATCTTTTCTCCCTCTGACGCTTTCTTTTCTCCTCCAGATTAACATTCACTCTGGGCTTTTTGCCTTCCAGTATCCCTTTTTCTTTTGCTGCTTCGTAAACATACTTTGTCTGTTCTCTGAATTCCGCTTCCGCTCTGCCATCCAGATCGCCGTTTTCAAAGGCATTCTGCCGCCGCTTCAGTGCCTTCCATGTGACAGAATAATAAGTAAGCAGTTCCATCATCTTCTTCATTTCAGGAGAGTTCTCCAGTTCTCCTGCGTAGGTACCGAAAAAAGTTTCCATGTCCTCTATACATGCAAAATCCCGCTCCAGAATATCATACTGCTTCAGAAAGGAAGAAGGTGAAAGCTTTCTGAGTTTTTCCCCGTCATATTTCCTGCGCAGACCGTCCAGCTGACGGAAATATATTTCCTGCAAAGAACGCAGTCCTTCCCTTTCGATCTGCCGACAATCCTCCGCATTGGGATTTCCCTGCTGTATATAGTTTCCTGCCATCAGCTGATCCACGATGGAGCGCATATCCTCCTGACTGACAGTGTCCTGCAGCACAGTGCTGTTACAAAGATGAAGAACCACCTGATCCAGAGAAAATGCAGCTGTTTCTTCCATCCCCGGCATCTTTAATTCCCCCAGACGGTTTTTATGCCGATTCACATAGTCTGCCGCCTGCTGAAATTTTCCATATTCCTGTGCTTCCTCTGCCTTCATGGCGCGATAGATCATAAAATCCCTGTAATTGCGTACCATAGATTTTCTCATGCTGTATTGGTAGGACAGCTTTTCCTGTGCCATATTCTGATAAACATCTATGGTTTTTCTATCCTCATGCACCATTGTCTCCAGCTTCTGCCGTTGTTTATATTCCGACTTTTTCTTATAGATCTCCATACGGTTCCTCCTTATTTCTCAAAACAGACTGAACACCCATGATCTGCTTTTTAAAAAATGTTTTCATAATACGCTCCGAAAACACATCTCTGGAAACAACATACATCCAGGGTGCCTTTCTCTGCTGAAAGGGCACCGCCATTCCAATGATCAACGCCCCCTTTGCCGTCTGCTTTTCCGGCCATTTTGCATCGATCAACCAAATTTCGCCCTTTCGCTCCACGCTGAGAAAATACCCTTCAATCTTCCCATTCTCCACATAGGCAAGGGAAAATTCAGGTAATATATTTTCATACCGGAAAAATTTTGTATCCTCCGGCAGTTCCTCTACCAAAGCCATACGTAAGGCCTCCGATGTTTCAAAAAGCGGAACAACCTCACCTTTTACACTTCCCTTTGTCGCTCTCTCCCAGAAGGGGATCTCCGCCCTTCTGATCTGAAATACAGTTTCTCTTTCTGCAGCTTCCGTCCAGCCTGCCTTCTGCAGCTTTCCCCTCAGCTGATCCGCCTGTTCCTGCGGCAAAACCCATTGATAACAGATTCTATCATAACCGGAGCCCTCTACATGGTGGCGAAAAATCAGCATCAGTTCCTCGAGGGCTGCCTCCGAACAAAACAACAATTTTCTGACTTCTGCCCTTTCCTCCGTCATCTCTGCAACCAGCAGTGCCGCAGGCTGCCACTTCTCCCGTATTCCGAAAGCAATGTGATTCGGATACAGGCTGTTTCCTTCGTCCAGAATTTCGCTCCAGTCCTCTCTGTCCCAGTATTTCATATATTGCTGCAATGCCGCTTGATCCAATATTTCAAAATACATATATTTTCCTTCCTCCCGAATCTCTTCTTATGTCAGAATGGCATCCAGCAATGCCTCTACATTCTCATCAGAATATTCGATCTCCGCAGAATACTGGCGGGCAATCTCCACCAGATTCTCCAGTTCTATCTTCCCATGGAGAACAGCATGCACATAACACATCTGACAAATGATTTTATAGCTCAGCACCGCAAAGGCAGCCCTGCCTTCATATTCCCCGTCATCCAGCGCAAAGGGAAGCTGTCGATAAAGAAAATATACCAGTAACTGCTCAAAGGCAATTTCCCACTCTGCACCATCAAGCACAGGCACAGCGGAGGTTTCTGTATCCCGCAGCTCCTGCAGCCGCTCCGTCCAAGTTTCCTCTAATCGCTCCAGTCCCAGGTAAATCTCCGCCCATTCTGCGACTGTATCCTTCGGAAGCTGCAATTCTGCCGCCTGCAGGATGTTTTCCGCTCGATCTGCCACACATATCCTTCGATCCTGCGCCAATGCAATCAGCTCTGCCCGCCATTCCAGCAGAGAGGCATCTGCATCCTCCAGTGCTTCTCCTCCATCATCCTCTTCCAGAAGGATCAGTTCTGTTTTTTCCTTCTTTCTCAGAATCAGCGCTCCCGCTGCCTCACAGCACAGCCCCAGCCCGATCTCTGTACGGTCAGAATAAAAATTCCGATAACGGGGATGGTCTGTACAAATCTGACAAAGAGCCTCTTCTCCCAGTTCGGTGATCAGATCGCAAAGCCCTGTCTGATTCAGAAAAGGACATCTTTCTCCTTCTCCCAGAATGAAATGGGCAGTTTCTCCCTGCGCATCGATCCCATCCTGCAGACGCTTCCCCAGTTTTCCTGTAATCGTTTGATAATACGCCAGTGTATCAGGGTCAACATCGATCACCCAGCCAATGCAGCAGCTATGCCTGCACTGATCGGCAATACATTGAAAATCCCTGTAATAATCAGGTGCAATCCATTTCATTCTGCTTCCTCCCATTCTTCCCTGTCCTTTTTTCTGCAAAAAGGGTAAACGCTTCTGATTTTTATTATACCATCCAAAGCCACCCTGCACAACGGAACTCTTCTCTCCTCCTTGCATTCTCCCTTTTCCTTCCGTATAATAATGGAAACAGAAGGAGGGGCAGAATATGGGACTAAACACACTTTTTCTTGCACATAAATTTGTATCGGAGCATGTACGCCCCGGTGATCTATGCATTGATGCCACTGCGGGAAAAGGCAGAGATACCGCCTTTTTATGCAGCCTCACAGGAGAAAACGGCAAGGTGCTGTCCTTTGACATTCAACCTGCAGCCGTTGAACAAACAAAGGCACTGCTTTCTGAAAAGGGCTTCGATTCCATTGCCGATGTATTTCTGGACAGCCACGAAAACATGGAGCAATATGCTGCAGCGGAATCTGTTTCCTGTATCATGTTCAATTTCGGCTGGCTGCCCGGAGGCGACCATAAACTCTTTACCCGTCCGGAAAGCAGCATCCCCGCCATTGAAGCGGGTCTGCGGCTTTTAAAGCCGGGGGGTATCATGTCTTTATGCATCTATTACGGCGGCGAAAGCGGCTATGAGGAACGGGATGCGCTCCTCGCTTATCTGGCAGGCATCGACAACCGAAAATATACCGTTATCGTCAATACCTTTCATAACCGCACAGGAGATCCTCCGATCCCCGTATTTCTCTATAAAGAAATCTGAATACGAAAAAA
>JAUNCB010000243.1 GCA_030526765.1 Bacillota bacterium | reverse complement strand
CTCCACATAACCGGACTCTGTCATGGAAGATTTCAGAAATTTTCTGCGGGCAGGTACATTATAAAAGAGGTTTTTCACGATAATAGAGGTGCCTTCTCTGCAGGCGGTATCCTCCATCTCTTCGATTTCTCCGGCACTGATCAGAATCCGTGTACCCGTTTCCTCCTCCTTCGTTTTTGTCACCATTTCCACCTGTGCCACCGCTGCAATGGAAGCCAGTGCCTCACCACGGAAACCCAAGGTAAAAATATGCTCCAGATCCTCGATCTGTGTCATTTTACTGGTGGCATGACGAAGGAAGGCGGATTTCACCTGTTCCTTTGGAATACCGCTGCCATTATCGGAAACACGGATATAGGAAATACCGCCTTCTCTGATCTCGACCGTTACACTGCTTGCACCTGCGTCGATGGCATTTTCCGTCAGTTCCTTTACGACGGATTTCGGGGATTCCACAACCTCGCCCGCTGCTATTTTATTGATGGTTTTGGAGTCCAGCAGTCTGATTTTCTGCATGATTCTCCTCCTTTTCTTGTGTCTTAGAGCCCCTTCGCCTTTTTCTGCAGTTCAAACAATGTCTGCAGGGCTTCAATGGGGGTCATTGCCATCACATCCAGCTTGGACAGTTCATCTGCCAGCTGTGTTTCGGCAATATGGAACATATCCATCTGTTTTGCTGTTTCCTCCTGCTGTTCCTTGGATTCTACAGCGATTTTTTTTGCTTTTTTTGTAATATCCGCAGCATTCAGCTGCTTCAGGATCTGTCCGCTGCGGCGGATCACCTTATTGGGCAGTCCCGCCAGACGTGCCACCTGCACACCGTAACTGTGGTCTGCACCGCCCCGCTGGATCTTACGCAGGAAGATGATATCCTCCCCCTGCTCCTGTACTGCAATACAGTAGTTTTTCACACCGGAAAGCTTGCCCTCCAGTTCACTTAATTCATGATAATGGGTCGCAAACAGGGTTTTCGCACCGATCTGCTTTGTATCCGCAATATATTCCAGCACCGCCCAGGCAATGGAAAGCCCGTCAAAGGTACTGGTGCCTCTGCCGATCTCATCCAGAATCAGCAGGCTTTTCTCGGTGGCATTATTCAAAATATTCGCAACCTCCGTCATTTCCACCATAAAGGTACTCTGCCCTGCAGAAAGATCATCGGAAGCACCCACACGGGTAAAAATACGGTCAACGATACCGATATGGGCTTCGTCTGCAGGCACAAAGCTGCCGATCTGTGCCATCAGGACAATGAGCGCTGTCTGACGCATATAGGTGGATTTCCCTGCCATATTGGGACCAGTGATGATGGCAAGTCTGGTTTCCTCCTGATCCAGATATGTATCATTGGGGATAAACGCTCTGTCCATCATTTTTTCTACCACAGGATGTCTGCCGCCCTTAATATCCAGCACATCTCCATCATCCACCAGAGGCTTCACATAATTTCTGCTCTGGGCAACCTCCCCCAGAGACTGCAGGCAGTCGATGACGGAAACGATATAGGCACAGAACTGGATCCGCTCCACCTCAGCCGCCACTGCATTTCTGATCTCGCAGAACATATCATATTCCAGTGTAGTGATCTTATCATCCGCACCTAAAATGATCTCCTCCAGTTCCTTCAGCTCAGGTGTGATATAACGCTCTGCATTGGCAAGGGTCTGCTTGCGGATATAAGTTTCCGGCACCATTTCCAGATTGGATCTGGTGATCTCGATATAATATCCAAACACCTTATTATAACGAACCTTCAGATTCTTGATGCCTGTGGATTCTCTTTCTCTTTCCTCCAGATCTCTGATCCATGCCGTGCCGTTATCCTTCGCCTGTACATAGGTATCCAGCTCTTCACTGAAGCCGGTACGGATCATGCCGCCTTCTCTGACGGAGAAAGGAGGATCCTCCACAATAGCCTGTGCAATCAGTTCATGGATATTTTCCAGCGTATCCAGCTGATCATAAAGCTCCTGCAGATAAGGGCTTTTGCAGCGGGAAAGGATACTTTTCATCAGAGGCAGATTTTCAATGGAGTTTTTCAAGGCTGCCAGATCCCTTGCATTGGCATTCTGATATACAACACGGGACATGATACGCTCAAAGTCATACATGGAGCGAAGGATATCCTTGATCTCCTCCCGCAGGAACAGATCACCAAACAATTCCTCCACACCATTCAAGCGCTTATTGATTTCATCCTTCGACAGCAGCGGCTGTTCCACCCATTTGCGCAGAAGTCTTGCCCCCATTGCTGTCTGTGTTTTATCCAGAACGCTGAGCAAAGAACCCTTTTTGCTTTTTTCCCGCAGGGTCTCCGTCAGCTCCAGATTTCTGCGGCTGGAAACATCCAGCAGCATAAAATCCCCTGTGGTATAGTATTTCAGTGCAGAAATATGGTTCAGATCATTTTTCTGTGTTTCATTCAGATACCACATCAGCGCACCGGAAGCGGAAACAGCCAGAAGCTTTTTATTCAGACCAAAGACCTCCAGTGTTCTGACTTTAAAATGCTTTAAAAGCATATCCTTTGCCGTATTATAATCATACATACGGCTGTCAATATCATTCAGATACAGATGAAACCGTTCCTTCAGTTCCTTCGCCAGAGGACTTGCAAGAAATTCGCCGTTGCAGATCAGCTCTGCAGGAGAAAAGCGAGCCGTTTCATCCAGTATTTTCGCTGCTGCCTGCACACTGGAAAATTCCGTTGTCTGAAATTCCCCTGTAGTAACATCACAGACAGCAATGCCATATCCGCTGGCTGCGCTGAAAACAGAAAGGATGTAGTTGTTTCTGGTTTCATCCAGAACCGTCTGATC
>JAUNCB010000242.1 GCA_030526765.1 Bacillota bacterium | reverse complement strand
CACGCGGCCCATTTTACCGCCGCAGCCGTGAATAATTACATTTATCATTGTTGATTACTCCTCTCCTTGGGACGGCGTCCCAAGAATTAAATCAGACCGTAGTTTTTCATTGCTGT
This sequence comes from Bacillota bacterium, assembly GCA_030526765.1. Classification (GTDB taxonomy): domain Bacteria; phylum Bacillota; class Clostridia; order Lachnospirales; family Anaerotignaceae; genus Anaerotignum_A. The sequence continues at coordinate 2,703 of JAUNCB010000242.1, read as the reverse complement.
TCTCAGTGTTTCCAGATTCTTTTCCTCCATGTCGCACAGGGGCGCCTTGCAGGAACCAACCTCATAGCCCATCAGATTCAGGGCAGCCTTTACGGGGATGGGGTTTACCTCACAGAACAGTGCGGAAACCAGCTCAATGGCATCCAGCTGTAATTTTGTTGCCGCCTTTGTATCGCCGTTCAGATAATGCATTACCATGTCATGGGTCTGTTTGGGTGCCACATTGGACAGTACGGAGATCACGCCTGCACCGCCCAGAGACAGTACGGGCAGGATCTGATCGTCATTGCCGCTGTAGATATCAAAGTCCTCACCCACCAGCGCAGCGATCTCCGCTACCTGAGACAGATTGCCGCTGGCTTCCTTCACCGCAACGATATTGGGCACCTTCGCCAGCTCTGCCACGGTTTTAGGCGCCAGATTGCAGCCTGTTCTGCCGGGTACATTGTAGAGGATGATGGGGATGCTGATGCTGTTTGCGATGGCTGTGTAGTGCAGGATCAGACCCTTCTGTGTTGCCTTGTTGTAGTAGGGTGTTACCAGCAGCACTGCCGCCGCACCTGCCTGTTCACAGCCCTGTGCCAGCTCGATGCAGTGCGCGGTATCGTTGGAGCCTGCCCCTGCGATCACGGGCACTCTGCCTGCAGCCACTTCCACTGCAAAACGGATACATTCGATCTGTACCTCGTCGGACATGGTGGACGCTTCGCCTGTGGTGCCGCAGATGATCAGTGCATCAGTGTCGTTGGCGATCTGGAACTCGATCAGTTCTTTCATTTTGTCAAAGTTTACGCTGCCGTCAGCGTGCATGGGGGTTACGAGGGCTACGCCTGCGCCTTTGAAAATAGACATAATTATGACCTCCTCAAAATAAGTAATCGTGTTGTGTTATTCAGTGTATGAGTGGGGTTTTTCTCATTTGTTCATATTTTTGATGATCTCTTCTGCGATCTGCACTGCGTTGGTCGCCGCACCCTTACGGATATTGTCCGCAACCACCCACAGGTTTACACCGCTGTCCACGGATTCGTCACGGCGAACACGGCCGATGAATACTTCGTCTTTGCCAGCCGCTGTCACAGCCATGGGATATTCATTGTTGGCACTGTCATTCTGCAGCACAACACCGGGGGCATTTTTCAGTACCTCCAGCAGCTCATCCAGTTCGAAGGGCTTTTCAAATTCCACATTGATGGATTCGCTGTGGGAATCGAATACGGGTACACGAACCGTAGTCGCTGTTACACGCATATTGTCGTTGTGCAGGATCTTTCTGGTTTCGTTCACCATCTTCATTTCTTCCTTTGTATAGCCGTTGTCTAAGAAGGAATCAATGTGAGGCAGACAGTTGCTTGCAATGGGATGAGGGAATTTCTTGGGTGCTTCGCCCTTCAGCCCGTTTGCCAGATCGTCCCAGCCTGCAACACCTGCGCCGGAAACCGCCTGATAGGTGGAGTATACCACACGCTTGATCTTATATTTATCATCCAGTGGCTTCAGCGCAACCATCGCCTGAATGGTGGAGCAGTTGGGGTTGGCGATGATGTTTTTGTGCCAGCCGATGTCCTCGGGGTTTACCTCGGGCACGATCAGGGGAACGGCAGGGTCCATTCTCCACTGGGAGCTGTTGTCGATGACGATACAGCCGTGCGCCGCAGCGATGGGTGCAAATTTTTCACTGGTGCCGCCGCCTGCGGAGAAAAGGGCGATATCGATGGGCTTATCGAAGGAATGCTCGTTCAGCTCCTCCACCACATATTCCTTCCCGTTGAATTCCAGTGTTTTGCCTGCGGAACGGGCAGAAGCCATCACATAAAAGTTTTCGATGGGAAGCTGTCTTTCCTCCAGAACCTTCAGAAAGGTTCTGCCTACCATGCCTGTTGCGCCAACTACGGCAAGATTGATCTTTTTCATTTTGGTTCATCCTTCTTTCTTGAATATTGTTAAGCTGCTGCTTTTTCAAAGCAGGAAATCGCATATAATAAGAAAAGCCGACATCATGCGCCGACCTCCAAGGAAACTGTGGCAGGGAAGCTGTCGCAGTTTGGTTGTTTCCCGTAGCGCTCCATTGTTGCCAATGACAGTCATACAGCTATTCACTGCACAACCAGAAGAAACGAGATAAGGCTCCCTCCTTCTTCGGCGTTTTCCCCTTTTTTCAGGCTTCTTTTATCCCCTATGACATCCGCCTGAGTACTCTTGAAAAACGCACCTCTACTTTGAAAAAATATATACTTACCGCATAGTCTAACACCAGTGATGCCTTCTGTCAAACGATTTCCGCCAAAAAAATGTATTTTTTGAGAAAATCGTTTGTGTGCGTACAAAATACATATTTTTCGCCAAACTGTGCATACTGTGAGGACAAAAGAGGTGAGGACAGATAAAAAAAGAGAACTGACAATAGAGGTGAGGATAGATGAAACAAAGAGAACTGACGGAAGCGGAAAAACGAGATCTGCAGATGAAATGGGAGATCGCTGCCGAGCTGGGGCTGGCGGATAAGGTGGCGGCGGCAGGCTGGCGGGGGCTTACCTCCAGAGAAAGCGGCCGCATCGGCGGCATCATGGGGCAGCGGAAGGCGGCGGAGCGGAAAAAGGAATTATATAAGGAAGAAAAAGAATAGGGACATGGACTCCCTTTTACCCTTTGGACTGATTTGGGATATAAAGAACTTCCCTCCGTCAAAATAACGGAGGGAAG
>JAUNCB010000241.1 GCA_030526765.1 Bacillota bacterium | reverse complement strand
CTTCCCATGGAGGAATACCTTCTGGGGGTGGTTCCAAGGGAGATGCCTGTATCCTTCGGGCAGACCGCTCTGGAGGCACAGGCCATCGCCGCCCGCAGCTATGCCTATAACCAGTTTTACGGCAATGCCTACTGCGGCTACGGTGCCCATGTGACGGATACCACCTCCAGTCAGGTTTACGGCGGTGCGGCAGAGGGGGCAGAGGCGGCGGTGCGGGCAACGGAGGGGCTTTGTGCCGTTACGGCGGAGGGGGCGGTCGCCCAGACCTATTTCTATTCTGCCTCCTGCGGCTTCGGGGCAGGCAGTGGGGAGGTCTGGTCGGCAGACGGCTCCTTTTCGGGAAAGGGAAAGCCCTACCTCATCCCGCAGCCTCACGGAGATTTTAAAGCCCCTGAAACAGAAGCGGAATGGCTCGCCTTCTGGCAGGACTGGACAACGGAGGGGCTGGATCGGGATGCGCCGTGGTATCGGTGGAAGGTTTACTTCAGCTGCCGTCAGTTAACGGAGATTTTGGAGGAAACATTGGCGAAAATCAGTGAAAGAAACCGACAGGTGGTGCTTTTGCAACAGGGCAATGGTGCCTTTGTTCCCTACGAACCACAGGATATGGGGCTTTTGCAGGGGGTCACTGCAGAGAGGCGGGGAGAAGGCGGTGTGCTGATGGCGGTGCGGCTTTCCTTTGCAAAGGGGGATATTCTTCTGAAAACGGAGCTTGCCATCCGTCAGGCATTCTCTCCCACCAAGCGAAATCTGGGAGAAACCATCTATCTTCAGCGGAGCGCAGGGGATTCCCTCACAGGACAGGAGATGCTCCCCAGCGGCTTCTTTTCCGTAAAGGAAATGCGAAACGAAGAAGGCACATTGACGGGCATCGCCCTCTATGGGGGCGGCAATGGCCATGGGGTCGGCATGAGCCAGTATGGAGCGAAAAAGCTGGCGGAGGAGGGGAAAACGGCGGAAGAGATCATCGCCCATTATTTCCCCGAAACCACGGTGGAAAAAGTCATGTGACACAAAAAAGCCATCCCGATCTGTTTCGGAATGGCTTTTGGTTTTCTCATTTTCTTAAAGCAACATAGGTTTTGATGACTTCCACAATATCATCCAGTCCCATACGGGAGGTATTCAGAATGAGGTCATAATTTTCCGCCTTGCCCCATTTTCTGCCTGTGAAATAGTTGTAGTAGTTGGCACGGCGCTTGTCGGTTTTCACCACCATGGCCTCTGCACCCTCCGCATCCTGTCCGTAGGCTTCAATGGCACGCTGCACCCGATCGGGCAGGTCTGCCTGCAGAAAGACATTGATGACATTGGGGTTATTTTCCAGCACATAGTCGGCGGAACGGCCTACGATGACGCAGGAACCCTCCGCAGCCACCTCCTTGATGACCTGAGACTGCACCAGAAAGATCTTTTCATTGAGGGGCAGCCCAACGGAATCCAAAGTGGGAGTGAGGCTGGTGAGAGAGAAAAAGAGATTGCCCACAGAGGTTTTCTCCGCATCCTTGAAGCATTCCACGGAAAGCCCTGTTTTTTCTGCCGCCATGGTGATCAGCTCATTGTCATAGAAGGGGATGCCCAGTGCATCCGCAAGCTTCTGTGCTACGATCCTGCCGCCGCTGCCGTACTGACGGCTGATGGTGATGATTTTATGCTGACTCATTTTGACCCACTCCTTATCCTGTGCAGGGGAAAGCCCCTGTCGTATTTGTTTTATGATATCCCATTATAGTACGATTTTATCTTGGGTGCAAGGCAGTTTTTTTCGGTTTTCCATTCCCCATGCCCCTGCGGAAAAAAGAAAGAAAAATCCTGTTTTTTTCTGTGAAATCTTTACTTTTTAAGGAAAAGTGATATGATAATAAGGATGGACACTATGGAAATAAAAAACATAGAAATATATATGAAGTAAGGAGACAGAAACATGAGTGAAGCTTTGACAGGATTGAAAAGAAGCTGTATGTGTGCCAATGTGGGCGAGGAAATGATCGGGCAGGAAGTGACCGTGATGGGCTGGGTACAGCGCCGCCGCGACCTTGGTCAGCTTATTTTTATCGCACTGAGAGACAAAACAGGTCTGGTGCAGATCGCCATTGACGGAAACACAGCAGAAAAGGAACTCTTCGCAAAGGCGGAAACCGTACGCAGCGAATATGTTCTGGCAGTCAGAGGGATGGTTGCCGCTCGTACAGAGGGCAATATCAACCCCAATATGAAAACAGGCAAGATCGAGATCATCGCAAAGGAACTGCGTATCCTTGCCGATTCCGAAACCACACCCTTCCAGATCGAGGACGGCATCACCGTAAAGGATGACCTGCGTCTGAAATACCGCTATCTGGATCTGAGAAGACCCTCTCAGCTTTCCAATCTGGTGCTGCGTCATAAGGTAGTACAGGTAATGCGTAATTTCCTGGATCAGGAAAATTTCCTGGAGATCGAAACACCCATTCTGGGGAAATCCACACCCGAGGGCGCAAGAGACTATCTGGTTCCCTCCCGTGTACACCCCGGCAATTTCTACGGTCTGCCCCAGTCCCCTCAGCTCTATAAGCAGCTTCTGATGGTTTCCGGTATGGACAGATACTATCAGATCGCAAAATGCTTCCGTGATGAAGACCTTCGTGCAGACAGACAGCCCGAATTCACACAGGTGGATATGGAGCTTTCCTTCGTAGACATCGAGGATGTAATGGATGTCAATGAAAGAATGATGCAGAAGGTATTCAAGGATCTGATGAATGTGGATATCAAACTGCCTCTGCCCAGAATGACCTATAAAGAAGCTATGGAACGCTTCGGTTCCGATAAGCCCGATGTGCGCTT
>JAUNCB010000240.1 GCA_030526765.1 Bacillota bacterium | reverse complement strand
ATTAACGATCTTTGGTTGAGCCATGGGGTGAAATATTCTGTCTCTTTAAGAGTTTTAAAGCGGCTGTAATAATGAAATGAAAAGAACAGGCATTCCGAAAGGGATGCCTGTTTTCTTTTGTGGGAGGGACATTGTTTTTATATGACGAAGCGGCGGTAAATGTGGTAAAATAAGTACCGAGGTGATGTTTGTGAAAAAATTCGAAGGCTTTCAGTCGGAAACCATAGATTTTCTCTGGGAACTGCGTATGAATAACAGCAAGGAATGGATGGAAGAGAACAGGGAGCGCTATAAAGCGGTGCTGAAGGAGCCCTTTGATGCCTTTGCGGCAGAGCTGGCGGAGCTGAGCCCTATGTTCTGCGGGGAAAAATCCAAATATTCCGTTTCCAGAATCAATCGGGATATTCGCTATTCCAGGGATAAGAGCCCCTATCGCCCCAATCGCTGGGTGGTGCTGTATGATGAAAAATATCGCGGTACGGAATGGAAGCTGCACCCTTCCTTTTATTTCGAGCTGATGCCCGAGGGCTATTCCCACGGTCTGGGGATGTGGTGCGCCACACCTGCCTATCTGACGGCTTATCGCAAAAAGATCGAAGCCAATCCTGCGGCATTTCTGCGGCTGGCGAAAAAGGTGGAGAAGGATCCCCTGTTTCATCTGGAGGGGGAGGAGTATAAAAAGATCAGAAATGAAAGTCTGGATCCCCTCGCCCAGCGCTGGTATCGGAAAAAGGATGTGCTGATGGCTGCAGGAGGGGAACTGGAGGAAATCATATTCAGCCCCGATCTGCCGCAGTATCTGGCGGAGGAATGGAGCAGGCTGAAGGGAATGTATCAGTTTCTCAGCACGGTGGAAGCGGAAGGCTGAAAGCAATAAAAAAAGAGAGGGTACTCCAATCGTCAACAGGACGCTTGGAATATCCTCTTTTTTATTATCCAAAGGTTTTTGCCAGTGCCTTCACAGCTTTATCTGCCAGAATGGTTTCCCCATGCTCCAGAAGATAATATTTTGCCAGAGGCGTGGAAACATGCTTCTGCCCGTATTCCTTCAAGATCAGTTCCAGATCTTCGGCGGATTCCTCCGCAGTGTATGTATCTCCCTGCAGTACAAGGAAATACTTGTTTTCGTTTTTATAAACGGCACTTTCGCCCTTGAAGCTGCCGTCCAGACGCAGGCTCACATTGATCACATCGTCCAGCTGGGGGAAGGAATAGATCAGGATATCGGAATATGCCTCCTCCCGATGCTCCATGGTATCCAGCGGTTTCTTCTTCCAGCGGCGGTTTTCCTGTGCCTGATGCAGCAGGTTGGAGGACTTTCCGTCCTTTTTCCCGTTTTCGCCGGCTTTTGTCACGATGATCATAATACCGTCGGTACCCATGGGCACGGCTTCCACCATCAAAGGGGTGTTCTCGCTGATGAAATCGTATTCATCCAGTGCCTGCTCCATAATGTCCCGAAACAGCTTCTGGGTCTTTTCGGAAGGTGTGATGAGATCCTCCAGTTTGATGTCTCTTTCCTTCAGATCCTCCTTCGTCAGGGTCAGCTTCAGCTGATTTTCGCTGATTCTTTCTATTTTCATACTATCACTCCCTTATGCGTTTCATAAGGAAACGGTCCGTTTTTCTGCTTCACAATCCTTTGGATTTATAGTATAGTATATGCAATTAGCGGCAAGATGTAAAGAGGAGAAAACCGCCAAAAATCTTAAAGTTTTGTGAACGGAGGAAGAAAAAATGAAAAAAATGCGCGGTGCATTGTTTATTCTGACCCTGCTGGTATGGGCAGGGATGTATTATTATTACCTGCCGGCACTGAATATCCATGCGGAGGAAAGCTGGATGTTTTTTGTGGCAGCCATCCTTGTGGGACTGGTGCTGAATTTCTGGTCTATCTTCAAGGTGCTGTTTCTGGAGCGGGACGGCGTGGTGGTGGATCGGGCTGAGAAATGGAAAACAGCGAAGAAGCTTCTGATCGTGCCTGCTGCCCTTTGTGTGGTTTATGGCGTGGGGATGCTGCTGTCCTCTCCCATCCTGCGGGCATCCGCCTACAGAGAGCTGCTGGATGTGCAGACAGGGGATTTCACCAGCGATATCCATGAGGTGGACTATAACCAGATCCCCATTCTGGACGGGGAATCTGCTGCAAGGCTGGCGGAAAGAGAAATGGGCAGCATGGTGGATATGGTATCCCAGTATGAAGTCAGCCCTTATTTCAATCAGATCAATTATCAGGGTAAGCCTGTTCGGGTAACCCCTTTGCAGTATGGAGATTTGATCAAATGGTTCACCAACCGCAGCACGGGGATCCCTGCCTATATTTCCATTGATATGACGACCCAGGATGTGGATCTGATCAAGCTGCAGGAGGGGATCAAAATTTCTCCCTTTGAGCATTTTGGCAGAAAGCTGAATCGATATGTCCGCTTCCGTTATCCCACGGCGATGATCCGTGCCTATAATTTTGAGATCAGCGATGAGGGTGTGCCTTACTGGGTATGCTCCGTGGAAGATAAGACCATCGGTCTGTTCGGTGGTACGGATATCAAGGGTGCGATCCTTGTAAATGCTGTGACAGGGGAGCATACCTATTATGATGTGGCGGATGTGCCCACATGGGTGGATAAGGTGTATGATTCCGAGCTTCTGATCGAGCAGTATGATTACTACGGCACACTGGTCAACGGCTTTATCAACTCCGTATTCGGGCAGAGAGGCTGTCTGATGTCCACGGAGGGCTATAACTATATTGCGCTGGATGATGACGTATGGGTATATACCGGGGTGACCTCCATCGGCGGAGATGAATCCAATGTAGGCTTTGTGCTGATGAATTCCCGTACCAAGGAAACAA
>JAUNCB010000239.1 GCA_030526765.1 Bacillota bacterium | reverse complement strand
TTACATCCAGAATATCATCCAGAATCTGGAAGGCCACACCGATCTTTTCCCCTGCAAGGGCAAACTGTGCCACTGTCTTTTCATCGGCACCACCGCAGATGGCACCGGCCTCCAGGGCAGCACGAATCATTGCCGCCGTTTTATGGGTGTGGATAAATTCCAGCGTTTTGTGATCCAGCGGTTTTCCCTCCAGATGCACATCCACCACCTGCCCGGTCAGCATACCGTAAATACCTGCCCCATGGGCAATGGCACCCATGGCACCCACCGTCTGCGGACAGGGATTTTTCACGCAGGCATCGGCCATGGTTTCCATGGCATGATGCAGCAGCCCATCCCCCGCAAGGATCGCCATATCCTCCCCGAACACCTTATGATTGGTCAGTCTGCCGCGACGATAATCATCGTTATCCATGGCAGGCAGATCATCATGGATCAGGGAATAGGTGTGGATCATTTCCAGCGCACAGGCAAAGGGCAGTGCGTCCTCCGCCTTACCGCCCACTGCCTCACAGGCAGCCAGCACCATCATGGGGCGCAGCCGCTTACCGCCTGCCAGAAGGCTGTAGCGCATGGCTTCATAGATCACAGGAGGGAAATCCTGCTGCTCCGGTATGCACTTTTCCAGCGCTCCTTCAATATAGGCACATTTTTCCTTCATTTCCTTTTTCAGATCCATCATGCTTCCTCCTCCTGAAAGGGCTCCTCCTGCCAGAGTCCTGCTTCCTTACGCAGCAGAACGATCTCCCCCTCTGCCGCTGCCAGTTTTTCCCTGCAGAATGCAGAAAGGCTCAGCCCTTCTTTATATAATGCCACAGCAGCCTCCAGCGGAGCCTCTTCCTGCTCCAGCTCATTCACGATGTTCTCCAGCCGCTCCATGGCTTCTTCAAATGTCATCTTCTTTTTCGCCATCGGCGAACACCTTCTTTCCCGTTACTGTGGTGGTCAGTATTCCATCCTTCATACGCAGCTGCAGCGCCTGTCCGATCTCGGCCATAGCGGCCCCCGTTACGGGTCTTCCCTTTTCATCCATCGCCACAGCGTAGCCCCGCCGCAGAATGGATAAAGGCGACACCGCAGAAAGCCTGCCCTCTGCCGCTGCCAGCCGTATGCTTTCCTTATCCAGCCGCTGCAAAAGCTCCCGCCTGAGCAGCCGCTCCTTTTCCTCCAGATGCAGCTGTGTCCGCCAGATTTTTTCCAGCGGCCGCTTCAGCACCGGTCGTTCCTTCAGAAAATCAAGTCTTCTCTTTGATGCCAGAAGGGCTGCCTGCACATCCCGATCCAGCCTGAGGGTAAGCCGCTCCAGTGCTGCCGCCTCATCCGCCAGAAGGCAGGTGGAAAGCTCCGCCGCCGCCGAGGGGGTGGGGGCTCTCATGTCTGCCACAAAATCCGCAATGGTAAAATCCGTTTCATGCCCCACGGCGGAAATGACAGGCACCTCCGAGGCAAAGATGGCCCTTGCCACGATCTCCTCATTGAACGCCCAGAGATCCTCCATGGAGCCGCCGCCCCGTCCGAGGATGATGACATCCGCCTTGCCCCATGCATTGGCAAGCTTCAGACTGTTTACGATATCCTCCGCCGCATTTTCCCCCTGCACCAGTGTGGGAAAAACAGCCAGCTTCACTCTGGGATCCCGTCTTCGGGCGATCTGGATGATATCCCGCACGGCTGCGCCTGTAGGCGAGGTGAGCACCGCAATGGTGCCGATATGGGCGGGCAGCTCCCGCTTGAAATCGGGATCGAACAGACCCTCTGCCATAAGCTGCTCCTTCTGCTGCTCAAAGGCAAGCTGCAAGGCACCCATGCCCACAGGCTGCAGAAATTCCCCGTAAAGCTGATACTGCCCTGTTTTTTCATACAGGGAGATATGGCCGCCCAGAATGACCTGCATCCCGTTTTCAATATCAAAGGGGATCTGCCTTGCCGCCTGTCGGAAGATCACGCAGGCAATGGCGCCGCCTGCATCCTTCAGGGTGAAATACCAGTGGCCGCTGGAATGGACCTTGAAATTGGATACCTCCCCCTGCACCAGAAGGCTGTTCAGTATAAAATCATGCTCCAGCAGATTTTTGATGTATCGGTTGATCTGCCCCACCGTAAAAACCTTGGGTTCTATCATACCTTCCCTCCTTGCGGACACTGCCCCTCTGCGGAAACCCTGTCCGCTTATGCCTGTGCAGCCTTGCCCAGCACACCGTTGATAAAGGCAGGTGCTTCATCGGAGCTGAATTTCTTTGCCAGCTCCACCGCTTCATTGATGGCAACGCCAACGGGTGTATCCCCGAATTTCATTTCATAAACCGCCAGACGCAGGATCGCCAGATCCACCTTATTCATACGGGAAAGATCCCAGCCCTTTGCACTTTCCGCAAGGATGGCATCGATCTCCTCCAGATGTGCTCTGGTGCCCTCCACCTCGGAAAGGATGAACGCCTTATCATCCTCCTCCACAGGGGCTTCCTTTTCCGCAAAGAAAATCTCCTGCACCTGTTCAAATTCCGCTGCTTCGTTAAAATCCATCTGGAACAGCAGGAAAAACGCATTCTTTCTTGCACTTCTTCGGCTCATACTTATACCTCCGTTATTCTTTTCCGCCAAAGCCCTTTTGCCCTGGCAGTTCTTCTCCTTCAACAAAAAACGCGGGTCTCATCGGCATCAGCCATGAGCCCCGCAAATTCGCCGATTATTCTTCCTCAGCCTTACATTCCTTCACAACGCCGGAAATACCAACATTTACCACCGCAACATTCAGCCCTGTCATGGTTTCCACTGTGGATTTTACTTTTTCCTGTACCTCGGCCGCAACCTTCTGCACCTTCATGCCGAATTTTACGATGATTTCCATATCGAGG
>JAUNCB010000238.1:885-2869 GCA_030526765.1 Bacillota bacterium | reverse complement strand
GATATAGATGCAGGTTCCCTCATAACGATTGATGGCACTTTCCAGAACCTCCTTGGAGAACATATCCAGATGGTTGGTGGGTTCGTCCAGCATCAGGGTATTTGCTTTGGAAAGCATGATCTTTGCCAGAGAAACACGCCCCTTTTCGCCGCCGGAAAGGGCGCTGATAGGCTTGAACACATCGTCTCCCGTAAAGACAAAGGCTGCCAGCATATTTCGGATCTGTCCCTGTGTCAGATTGGGGTAGGAATCGGAGATTTCCTCAAAGATGGTTTTGCTTTCATCCAGCTTTGCCTGCTCCTGATCGTAATAGCCCACGAAAACATTGGTGCCGAAACGGATCAGACCGCTGTCGGAGGAAACCTCTTTTAACAGCATACGGAACAGGGTGGATTTGCCCACGCCGTTGGGGCCGATGATGGCAACCTTATCGCTGCGCTTTACATCGAAGGATACATTCTGGAATACCTTGTGCCCGCCGTAGGACTTGGAAAGCTCCTCCGCATGGAGCACATCATTGCCGCTGGTGAGGAAGGGAGTCAGTGTCAGACGCATCTGATCGGGCAGGGCATCGGGTCTGTCGATGCGTTCCATTCGGTCCAGTACCTTTTCACGGCTTTCCGCCCGTTTGATGGATTTTTCCCGATTGAACTGCCGTAGCGTACGGATGACCTCCTCCTGATGCTTGATCTCCTTCTGCTGCATATCGTAGGCCTTCTGTTGGATCTCCCGATTGATCTCCTTCTGCTGCCAGTAGAAGGAATAGTTGCCGTTGTAAACATAGGATTTTTTATTTTCGATCTCCACGACCTTGGTTACGATACGATCCAGGAAATAACGGTCATGGGAGATGATCAGCACAGAACCGGGATAGGCACGGAGGAAATCCTCCAGCCATTCGATGGAAGAAATGTCCAGATGGTTGGTGGGCTCGTCCAGCAGGAGTACATCGGGGCGGGAAAGTAGAAGCTTGCCCAGATGCACACGGGTCTTCTGGCCGCCGGAAAGCTGGTTCATGGGGCGGTTGAATTCATTTTCCGCAAAGCCCAGCCCTTTTAAAACACCCTTCAGTCTGCTCTGGTAGCTGTAGCCGTCCTGCTGCTCAAAGAAATGCTGCAATGCGGCATATTCCTCCATTTTATCTGCCAGTGCCTGTCCGGAAAGGCCGCCCATTTCGTTTTCCATTTCACGAAGATTGCGTTCTGTCTGAATGATTTTCTCGAAAACCGATAGCATTTCTTCATAGATTGTCTTATCACTTTCCATGTGGATATTCTGTGCCAGATACCCCACAGAGGTGTCTTTTTTCAAATAAAATTCACCGCCATCGGCAGGGATTTCGCCCGTCAGCACCTTGAATAAGGTGGTCTTTCCGGCACCGTTAACCCCTACAATTGCGGCTTTTTCCCGCTCTTCTATATGGAATGTGACCTTCTCCAGGATCACATCTATGCCATAGGCCTTGTGTAATTGTCTGCAGGCAAGTATCATAATGCATTACCCTCCGTTTTGCTTACATTCTCTTTTTTAATCATACCAGAAAATGAAAGCGAATAAAAGAGTTATTGTTGACAATAAAATAACAGGAGTGCTATACTAAAATCGTAATAAAAAACAGAAAAGAGCATCTGCAAGGCAGCTGCTTTTTTTACTCTATAATGAGAGGATCTGGAATTATGGATAGCGATAGAAAGATTTCCCCGGCAGTCATCAATCGACTTCCCAGATATTACCGTTATTTGGGCGATCTGCTGGAAAGTGACATCACTCGCATTTCCTCAAAAGAGCTTAGTGCAAAGATGAATATCACGGCATCCCAGATTCGTCAGGATCTGAATAATTTTGGCGGCTTTGGTCAGCAGGGCTATGGATATAACGTGGAATATCTCTATAATGAAATCAAAAAAATTCTCGGTCTGGACAGATTATATAACATGATCGTCGTAGGCGGCGGCAACATCGGGCAGGCACTGGTGAACTATAC
>JAUNCB010000238.1:0-875 GCA_030526765.1 Bacillota bacterium | reverse complement strand
AATTTTGAAAAACGCGGCTTTGTGATCAAAGCGGTGTTTGACATCAATCCTCGTCTGATCGGCATGACCATCCGCGGCGTAGAGGTTTACGACATCGACCAGATGGAGGACTATGTAAGAAATAACCCTGTGGATGTGGCGATTCTTACCCTGCCTCGCTCTCAGGCAGTTCGGGTTGCCAACGATCTGGCAAAATGGGGTGTAAAGGGCATGTGGAATTTCAGCCATGTGGATCTGCAGGTGCCTGAGGATGTGCTGGTGGAAAATGTACATCTGACAGACAGCCTGATGACACTGCTTTACAAGATCAATGAAATGTATTACAGCGGCGATGAGGATATGCATGAGCAGCATCTGAAGGATGGTCTGCCCGTGAAGCCCATGCAGGAAGAAGAATAAGAGATGCGAAGGAGGTGCGTTTGAGAATGCACCTCTTTTTTGTTTACAAAAGAGGGCAGAGTTTTTATAATAAAAAGAAGAATCCAAAAGGAAAGAGGCGGGTGTCATGTTCAACTGGTTTGCATTTTTATCTTATATGTTTGTTTCCTGTATCACACCGGGGCCCAATAACCTGATGTGCATGGCAAACGGTACGAAATACGGCTTTCGGAAAAGTCTGCGCTTCTGCTTTGGTGTTGCCAGCGGCTTTACGCTGATCCTGCTGCTTGCCATTGGCTGTAATTTCTTTATCTATAACTATATCCCCGTTATCATAAAGGTGATGACGCCGCTGGGGGCGCTGTATATTCTGTGGCTGGCATGGATCATCTGGCGGGATAAGCCAAAGCCGAAAAAAGAAGAGAAAAAAGGGCTCCATCTGGATACCACTGCCTTTCATACGGCGGTGATCCTGCAGTTTGTCAATCCCAAGGGGC
>JAUNCB010000017.1 GCA_030526765.1 Bacillota bacterium | reverse complement strand
AATCCCACCAAAAGTAAACCTGCGCCGCAGGATTCCTCCCCTTGCGAAGGAACGAAAAACATGGTATTTTAAAGAAAAAAAACGAACAGGAGGAAGAAAGCATGGGTATTTTCGGTGCAAAAAACAAAGTAACCGCCGGTGATTATAAGGATGCCTCCGTTACCATGGCAAACGGTCAGGTCATTCTGGCGATCTCTCTTGGAAATATGATCGTTCTGAATCAGAAGATGGTAGCCTCCCACAAAGTGGAAAGCGAAGCAAAGGGCGTACATATCCTTTCCATCACCTTTACCGACGGCAAAAAAAGCCTGCTGGAGATAGATGACAAGCTTTGCAAGGCACTCTTGGCACAGCTTTTCTGATCAAAATCAGCCATCAGAAACAATATTTTATGCAGCAGGCATACGGAAACAAAAAAAGAGCGATATCTTCCGATATCGCTCTTTCCGCATTTTACTGCGGATGACAGGACTTGAACCTGCACGGGCGTAATGCCCACTAGAACCTGAATCTAGCGCGTCTGCCAGTTCCGCCACATCCGCACATCTCGTGTGCGCTAGATTATAATAACGCACCGAGGGATATTTGTCAACATCTTTTTTCAATTTTCTACAATTTTTTGTTACAGGAAAATCGGGACCAGAATCGGCACCAGCAAAGTGCAGATCACACCGCTGACAAAGCTCAGCACCGCAATAGTGGCATTGGTGTTTTTGCTGATGATGCCCAGCGTGGTATCCATAGCAGTCGCCCCTGCGGGCGCAATGGCACAGTAATAATTCACATGCCCTGCAAGAAAAGGCACCACAATAAAGGTCAGCATTTCACGAAACACATTGGAAAGAAAGGCAACCGTACCTGCCACAGGATTCCCCGCCTCTGTGATCAGAATACCGGAAAGGCTGTACCAGCCCAAACCCGCAGAGATCGCCAGCCCTTCCTTTACGGGCATATGGGTCAGCAGTGCCGTCAGAAATCCCCCGAAAAGAGACCCCACTACCACCCCAAAGGGGATCAGCAAAATCCGAAAGCCCAGTTCCCGAATACGGATAAACACCTCTTTATTCAGCCCCATATCGATCCCAACGGAAAACAGCAGCACCAGCAGCATATAGGAAGAAGCACTGTCAATCAGCGCACTGATATCCGCAGGCAGAAAAAAGCCCGCACCAATGCCCAGCACCAGCACCGCCAAAATCAGAAGGCTCATTTTCTCCCCTCCTTTTCCAGAAACAGCACAGAAAGGAGATAGACCACGACCGTACTGAACAACGCCGTCAGGATCGCAAAGAGAACCGCCTTACCTCCCAGCAGCGGCAGGTTTTTCACAATCTCTCCGTTTCTGCCGATGCTGACCCCCATGCAGAAGATCAGAAGCATCAGCCACACCGTCTGCAGCTTACTGTTCAGTCTGATCCCTTTTTCCTTGATAAGCCCTTTGTAGCCGATGAAAAAGCCGATCCCGACCACAAGAAAGATATCCCACATTTTCATTCCTCCAAAAGCTGCCCTTACGCACAGAACGCAAGGGCAGTTTCTCTCTGATTTATTCTGTTCTGAACAGGCTTACTGCGCCTGCTTCAGCAATTCGATCACGGTATCGATCTCTTCTCTGGAAACATAGGCATGGGAAACAAAACGCATCATGCCGTTGTCCTCGCCATTGATGATCACATCATGCTTTGCCATATATTCCACCAGTTCAGCAGAATTTAAAGGGTAATCCTGCAATTTAAAGAAAACCATGTCGATCTGCTGGCGTTCCTTGTACACTTCCAGCCCCTTCACTTCCGTCAGTCTTTCCGCCATATATGCCGCATTGTCATGGTCCTCCTGCAGACGATCTGTCATTTTTGTCAGCGCAAGGATGCCCGCTGCCGCAAGAATCCCCGCCTGACGCATGCCGCCGCCCAGAACCTTACGTTTTCTTCTCGCCAGATCAATAAATTCCTTCGGCCCTACCAGAACAGAGCCCACAGGGGCACACAGTCCTTTGGAAAGGCATACGGAAATGGAATCGGCATACTGCGCCATTTCCTTTACATCCACACCCAGATAAGTTGCCGCATTGAAAATACGAGCACCGTCGATATGTACAGGCAAATCATATTTCTTTGCCAGCTCCCACACGGATTTCATATATTCCACGGAACGCACCTGCCCGTCAGAATCCGCATTTTCATAGGTGATCAGGGCTGTTGCAGGCTGATGGATATCTGTGGGGTCTTTCCGGATATAATGCTCCACAATTTCCAGAGGCATTTCCCCTGCCGCATTCTGCACCGTCCGCAGCTGTGCCCCGGCGATGATCGCCGCCGCACCTGCTTCATGAACAACAATATGGCAGTTATCGGGCAGGATGATTTCATCCCCTCTGTTTTTCACCCATGTGAACACCGCTGTCTGGTTGCTCATGGTGCCTGTAGGCATAAAAAGTGCCGCTTCCTTGCCGAAGCGTTCTGCCGCCAGTCTTTCCAGTTCATTGATGGTGGCATCATCCCCGTACACATCATCTCCTACGACCGCCTCAAACATGGCTTTGCGCATTTCCTCGGTGGGAACCGTCACTGTATCGCTTCTCAGGTCAATTTTACCGTTGATCATGGGATCTCCTCCTTACTGGGACAGTTTTTCTCTCATAGCATCAATGCTTTCGTCATCGATATATTCGTCGTATGTCATCTGTCTGTCGATGATACCGCCGGGCAGGATCTCAATGATTCTGTCTGCGATGGTCTGCACGAACTGATGGTCATGGGAGTCAAAGAGCAGTGTGCCCTTGAAGTTTGTCAGACCTTCGTTGACCGCTGTGATGGATTCCAGATCCAGATGGTTGGTAGGTTCATCCAGAATCATGACATTGGCACCGCTCATCATCATTTTACACAGCATACATCTTACCTTTTCGCCGCCGCTCAGAACATTTGCGGATTTCAGCGCTTCTTCCCCACTGAACAGCATTCTGCCCAGCCAGCCGCGGATATCGGAATCATACTGCTCCCCTTCTTTTGCATAGGGACGCAGCCATTCGATCAGAGAATCCTTGCAGCCATCGAAATATTCGTTGTTATCTTTGGGGAAGTACGCTGTTTTTGTGGTAACCCCCCATTTGAAGGTACCTTCATCGGGCTCCATTTCGCCCATCAGAATCTGGAACAGCGTGGTTCTTGCGATTTCATCCTTACCAACAAAGGCAACCTTTTCCTTCGGGCGGATCATAAAGCTTACATTATTCAGCACCTTTTTGCCGTCAATGGTTTTGGAAATACCATCTACCAGCAGCACATCGTTCCCAACCTCTCTGTCCTGCTTGAAGTCACAGAAAGGATAACGGCGGCTGGAGGGTTTGATAGTATCCATCTGCAGGTTATCCAGCAGTTTCTTTCTGGATGTAGCCTGCTTTGCCTTGGAAGCATTGGCAGAGAAACGCTGGATGAAGTCCTGCAATTCCTTGATCTTCTGCTCCACCCGTTTATTCTGATCCTTCAGCTGACGCTGTGTCATCTGTGTATAGCTGTACCAGAAATCGTAGTTCCCTACGAACATGGTGATCTTGCCGTAGTCGATATCTGCGATATTTGTGCAGACCTTATTCAGGAAGTGACGGTCATGGGAAACAACAATTACTGTATTTTCAAAGTTCATCAGGAATTCCTCCAGCCATTTGATGGCATGGATATCCAGATGGTTGGTAGGTTCGTCCAGCAGCAGGATATCGGGATTGCCGAACAGTGCCTGTGCCAGCAGCACCTTCACCTTCTGTCCGCCTGTCAGCTCCTTCATTTTCATATAGTGGAATTCATTTGTCACACCCAGACCATTTAACAGCATTTCCGCATTGGATTCTGCTGCCCAGCCATCCAGCTCTGCAAATTCGCCTTCCAGCTCTGCAGCCTTAATGCCGTCCTCATCTGTAAAATCCTCTTTCATATAGAGGGCATCCTTTTCCTTTCTGATATCGTACAGTCTTTTATGACCGTACAGAACGGTTTCCACTACCTCAAATTCATCGAACAGGAAGTGGTCCTGCTTCAGCACTGCCATTCTTTCTCCAGGGGTAATAAATACAGAACCCTTATTGGGCTCCATCTCCCCTGCCAGAATTTTCAGAAATGTGGATTTGCCGGCACCATTGGCACCGATCAGGCCATAGCAGTTGCCCTTTGTAAAATTGATATTAACGTCGTTGAAAAGTACTCTGCCACCATACTGGAGGCTGACACCCTGTGCAGCGATCATCTGATTCTCTCCTTTTTTTGCTCTGTTTTTTCTCTTTATCTTTTCCGCAGAAGTCCTCTGCGGATTTTTTACACATTAAATTAAATTATAGCACGAACACCGCAGAAAATAAAAGCCCTATTTCCCATAAAACAGAAGAAAACCGCATTTCGGACAGCCGAAACACGGTTTTTACTCATTCTGCCGTCATTGCCAGCAGGGAAATCTCTTTTTCATAATTGAATGCATCGCTTTTTGCCTCTGCAGGGATCTCCTCAGCCTTCACGCCGCCCAGCTGTGTCAGCACAGAGGTAATGCTGTAGGTTTCCACTTCCACAGCCTCCTCCAGCACACCGCCGCCCAGCTCTGTCAGCACATGATTGGTCATCGTTTCCAGAGACTGCGCCAAATCCACCGCATAGGACAAGGGTGCCCCTGTCTTTCCGTCCAGCATCACCGTTACGGGCACATCTCCGATCCCTTCATAATATTTCTCCGAAAGGCCGCTCATGCCTGCCAGCTGGAACCATCTGGTATATGCCTCCACAGCATAAAATCCTTCCTCAGGAATAACGCCCGTCAGAATGACTGTATCCTCCTTCTTTTCCGCCGTCCAGCCTTCCGCCGCCGTAAAGATTGCCTCCATGTTATGCAGTGTATGATAAAGCTGCGCACCCGCCAGTGCGTTTTCCTCCGTCATGGTCATCTCTGTCCACTCGCCGTCATAGCTCATATACTGATTGACCCCATCCGCGGTCTCCTCCAGAAACATATCATATTCCTGCTCCGCTCCGTCAAAGGACATATCCATATCCACCTTCATAAACAGCGGCTCCTTCACCAGAGAAACGGTTCCTTCCGTTACAGAATCGCCGGCATCCTCCATTTCCACCTCTGCATAAAACTCCGCCGCAAAGCTGTCTGCCTCCTGCAGTGTTTTCAATGCCTGTGCCGCATATTCCGCAGCCGCATCCGCAGTGATCTCATCCTCTTCCGCAGCCGCCGCACCGCAGCCCGTCAGTGCCAGCAGCAGTATACCTGACAATATTCCCTGTTTCCAATGCTTCATAGGATTCCTCCCCTCTGCCTCATTTGAAAAGCGGCAAAGATTCTTATTCTGCTTTGATTGTAGCGAAAAACTGTTTTTCTGGCAAGACACTTGCCCGTTTCTTCAGAAAAATATAAGAATTACAGCCCTTTTCCCACAAAAAAATGCCCAGCCGGAATTCTGACTGAGCCTATTTTCTTTATTCCATTGTAATGCCTGCAATATGGCGGATCACTTCTCCCGCCAGAAGCAGCCCCGCTGCCGGCGGCACAAAGGAAAGGCTGCCGGGTGTCTGCCGTCTGCCTGTTTCCTGTGAATCAGCAGGCTTTACGGGGATCTCTTTGGAATAAACCACCTTTACCCCACGAATCCCCCGCTCCTTCAGTTCCTTACGCATCACCTTCGCCAGCGGACAAACACTGGTTTTGGAAATATCCGCCACCTCAAACCGTGTCGGATCAAATTTATTGCCTGTGCCCATACAGCTGATGATCTCCGTTCCCGCTTTTTTCGCCTCCTCGATCAGAAGCAGCTTGGAGGAAACCATATCAATGGCATCCACAATATAATCATAAGAGGCAAAATCGATCAGATCCCTGTTTTCTCCGCCATATACCACAGGGTAGGTCAGCACCTCTGTTTCCGGACAGATATCATGGATCCGTTCTGCCATCACCGCTGTTTTCTCTCTGCCGATGGTTTTATGGGTGGCAATGAGCTGACGGTTGATATTGGTCAGACTGACCACATCCCCATCGATCAGCGCAATGTGCCCGATGCCGCCCCTTGCCAGTGCCTCTGCTGCAAAGGAGCCTACGCCGCCAATGCCGAACACCGCCACACGGGCATCTCTGAGCCGTTTCAGTTTTTCTTTTCCCAGCAGCAGCTCTGCTCTTGAAAAAATATGCATCTCCTCCATGGCATTATCCCTTTCGTTTTTCCGGTTCTCTCAGTTTCTTTGGCAGTTTCTGCCAGGGCAGCCGCTCATACAGATCCTGTATTTTTCTGATCACATGATCGCTACCCTGCTTCTTCAGCCGGTAATCCGCCGCTGCTTTTGCTTCCGGTATCGCCTCTGCCGTTGCATAGGAAAGGGAAGCATCCCGCAGCATGGAAATATCATTTTCACCGCTGCCGAAGGCAATATATTCCTTCTGGGGCAGACGTTCCATCAGCTGCTCCAGCATATATGCCTTTGTCGCATTTTTGTGATAGATCTTGAAATGGCAGTAGCCTTCATGGGTTTCCTCCTTATCCCGCAGGAAAAGCAGTTCTCCCTCCGTATCCATTTCCCTCAGTTCTGCCTCAAAGGCATCCGCCTCTCCATCCCGCAGCACCAGAAGGATATATACGATATTTCCATCGGGCGGCACCTCTCCCTCCACATAGTTTCGGTAGGGAGAACGGCGGTTGGAAAGATAGGTATCCTTTTCCGCCTCACTTTTAAAATTCGCAAAATCGTTATAAAAAATCAGCAGCACATTCTGCCATACCACATTGCGGAAATAATGAAAGCCACGGCTGTCCGCCCGCTGACAGATGGCATCCGCCAGTTCTCTGCGCAGCCCGTTGGTGATCAGATAACGCTTATCCTTCATATCATAAAGCACCGCACCGTCCATGGCAACCACAGGCAGATGCACATTCAGCCCCTTCATCTCAGACATCAGAAAGGCAGGGGTGCGCTCTGTGGCAATGGTAAAGGGCAGCCCCTTGCGCAGCATCTGATTCATTTCAAACTGCACATAGGGTGTAATGCCGTTTTTCCGATCATATAATGCGCCGTCAAAGCTTGCCACAAAAAGATATTTCTCCGTTCTTTTTCTGGGCAGCTGTACGCTGTTTACCCCCAGCGAAACCAGAATCCCGATGATGGTTTCCAGAGAGCGGTTGATGGCATCCACATGGGGCGGCTGCCCTCCGTTGGAAAGGCATACGCTCAGAAGCACCATCCCCGCAATATCCGCCGCACCTCTTCTTTTCAGCGCCACCGTTGTATACATGACAGGGATCAGAGCCGCTGCCACCAGCACATAGCGAAAGATGCGAAATTCCCAGGGGATTTCCTGCATCAGGGCTACCACAGGCAGGGCAAACAACGCCCCGATCACCGTACCGACGATACGGTTAAAGGCAGACTGAATGCTGTTTTCCACCTGCGTCTGCATACACATCAGCGCCGCAATGGTAGAAAAGACAGGTACGCCATGTTCATTTCTCAGAAAATGTATGATAAAGCAGCCCAGCACCGCCAGAGATGTCTTGATCAGACGCATCCCAACTCTGGGTAACTGTGTCGTCATAGGCCGCCTCCTTTCTTCGCTCCGCTTTTCATTTCTTTCATTGCAAAGTATAGAAAAACGAAACTCCCCTGTCAAGCGTTCTCCCTATTATTTTCTCCACAAAAACAGCATATCCCCTAAGATGAAAAAAGAATCCACCCTGTTCCCGCTTCCTTCT
Organism: Bacillota bacterium; assembly: GCA_030526765.1. Lineage (GTDB taxonomy): Bacteria > Bacillota > Clostridia > Lachnospirales > Anaerotignaceae > Anaerotignum_A. The sequence continues at coordinate 3,351 of JAUNCB010000017.1, read as the reverse complement.
GAGGGGAAAAATCTGCCCGTACCTCCGCAGGCAAAAAGCAGAAAAAGGCGAGTCCCGCTCGCCTTCTCCGTTTCTGTATCGTTCTTTCCCGGAACGCCCCTTTTTCTCTCCGCCGTCAGTTTTGCAGGGAGCCGCCGCAGTATTCACAGCAGCCATTTGCATTGGCCGTTGTTGTCGCCCCACACCAGGGACAGGTCATTGCCTGTTTCGGTGCTGCTGCCGCCGCCGCAGCCTCTCTTCCCGTCTGACGAGCTTCCGTCAGCACCCGCTTGATCTCATACCCCAGCTCTTCATATTCCCGAATACGGGGATGATCCGTATGCCCGCCGCCAAAAAAGCCCCTTCTGCCGCTTTCCTCAATGGTAACAGAGGAACGGTTCAGCTGGAATTTCATACATTCAAAATAAGGATGATTTACCATGATGGCAATATCAAAATCATAATAATAGGTATAACGGGGCGGGTTATAGCTTACCCATTCGCCGTCAGGTGTCTGTCTCTTTTCTTCGGTATGTCTTTCAGAGGTATCCAGATCCACCCCTGTAACCTGTGTGAAATCCAGAATATCGGGATTTTCTTCCTTCCAGTTCCGCTCTCCGCTTACAAAGAACTGCATTTTATCCTCATCCAGATAGATCTTTTTATCTTCCCCCAGAATCCGTGTCACCTGAAAGGCTTCCACTCTTTCCCGATTCGCTTCTCTGTAAGCCAGCTGCTCTTCGATCTCTGCAACGGTGCTTTCCTTTCTGTCTGTAAACCAGGGGGACAGCTTTTTCGCACATTCCTTACACATATTGCCGTCTTCCAGCTTCCGATTCCCCAGCAAGCCAATTTCGCCGCCGCAGATGGCACATTCTTTCTTTTCAAATAATTTACCGAATAATCCCATAACCATCCTCCTCCCTTATGTTACGGGGAAAGGGGCGGCCGATCTGACGCCCGCCCCCGTTTTATTCCGCCGTAATATTTATCCTCTTCCCATAAATCCCCTTATCCTGTTTTACGCTTAGCCCAGAGATACAGAGTTCAGGATCGCATCGATCTGCGCTGCATTTGCATCCAATCCTGCCTGTTCATCTGCAGATGCACAAGCAGAGATGCCTACATATTTACCTGCGCCTTCACCGAAGAAGATATAGGTATACTGATCTACGCTGAATACACTTTCATATGTTACACGAACTGCTTCATAGCCGCCGTAGGAAAGCCCTTCTTCATAGATCCCGCCGTTTTCATTCACATAAACCTGATACCCTTCCATTGTTGCCGCATATTCTTCCATATCCCAGTCTGCCACAAAGGAGATGCTTACAGAGCCATCCGCAGCATTCAGATAATCCAGACCATATTTATGCTCAAATGCAAATGTATCGGAAGGATATTCAAAGAATACTTCGCCGTCCTCGCTGTAGTCCAGCACTGCCATTTCGCCGGAAGCCGCTGCTGTGCCGCCTGCGTCTCCGCCTGCAGTCTCACCCTCTTCTTTTACAAAGGTCCAGATCATGCAGGATACCCCGTCATCCATGGTCACAATCACTTCTTCCCCATTGATCTCCATGGGCATCGCAGAATCATCATCATAGGTCAGGAAACCGTTTTCTTCATCCACAGTCATTTTTTCCACGGCCTGCCCTTCCAGATACAGATCACCGGTGCCGTCCCCATGAAGGGTCAGGTAGGATTCCGCCAGTTCTGCCATAATCAGAAATTCCCGATCCAGAGTTATATCATCCGCCTCGTCGTACAGGCTATACAGCAGATAATGTCCGCTGGTCAGTGCTTTTTCTTCCGGCGCTTCTCCGCCGCCACCGCCGCCGCAGGCTGCCATGGAAACTGCCATTACCATTGTTACCAGAATTGCCATCATTTTTTTCCATTTCTTCATAAAAATACCCTCCTCTCAGAACTTACCCTATCCTTCTCCCTTGGCGCCTGTCGGGCCGCCTTCCGAAAAAGTCAGCCGCAGGCGCTATGGTTAAGGGAGTTTGTTATCCTTTTCCTATGGGCAGATACGGAATCATCATACCTGCCAGCTTCGGAATCGTCATGGTCTGCAGATAAACCTTGCCGGGTCCGGAAACCACTGTATCCACAAAGCCTTCATCCCCCATGAATTTATTCTTCAGACCCTTTACCACACGAATATCCATGGTACAGGTTGCATCCATCATTGCCAGTACCCCTGTATCACAGACGATCTCTTCTCCTGCCGCCAGATCATATTCCTTGCAGTAGCCGTCAATTTCTACGAATACAATACCCGGCCCTGTGACCTTCTGCATGATAAAGCCTTCGCCGCCCATGAAGCCGGCACCCAGCTTTTTCTGGAAATGGATTTTCATGTCCACCCCTGCCGTTGCGCACAGGAATGCGGTTTTCTGACAGATCAGACTTTCGCCCTCAGCCAGCTCTCTGGCTATGATCCGTCCTGCAAAGGAGGCTGCAAATGCAATTTCCGCAGGTCCCTTTGCTGTGTATCTGCTCATAAATAAACTTTCTCCGGAAAACATACGCCCCAGGCTTCTGCCCAAACCGCCTTCCGCTTTCGTTTCCAGCTCAATGGGGCCCTTTGTCCAGATACGTCCCCCCACTTCACTGACGATGGTTTCTCCTGCTTCCAGATGAATCATAACCGCAGGCAATGATCCTCCTTCAATCGCATACCTCATACTCATTCCTCCTTTTCATCCTTATTTTATCTTCCCTCATTACCAAGGCTTTCTTCTGATGCTTTGAATCATCCAACGACCTGTTCTCCCTTCTCCTTTAACAGTGCTGCACATTTGCTGCACATATCAAGGTCCTCACAGATACGAAAGCAATGATTGCAGACCAGCTTCCCACAGACAGGGCAGAGATTGAATTCAAATTCCGCCTCTTTGATCACCCGTGCCACAGCGGTCTTTTTTTCCCTTTCATAAAGAATGGAATATATGATTTTCTTTTCCTTGGTCGGTGCTTCGATATCTGCCTTTGAGAAGGGATATTTTCTGCTCGTCCATTTGCGGCCGCATTCTCCGCATTCAATGGAAAACCGAAACCCCTTTTCATCGGAATGATCCAGCAGGTGTCTTAACAAGATTCCTTTCACTGCCAATCACCACCTGTCTGTTCTTCTCTTTTTCCGTTCTCTTTCAACTCTTACCCTATTCATATCATTTTTTCAGACAAAAAAAAATTACCCCATTGAGTATTTCTGCCCCTTTTCCTGTAATATACTCAATGAGATTAGTTTGATTTGCATAGTTTTTTCACATTTTTTTATGCACTTTGCCCACACTTTCCTTTTCCTTATTTCCGCCTGCAGAAAAGCCACCTCTCCATCCTTCCAAATATAGCGCAAAAAAGGAG
>JAUNCB010000237.1 GCA_030526765.1 Bacillota bacterium | reverse complement strand
TTTTCAAAGGTGAAGCCGTTCATCTCGGAGGGGGTGTTATAGGTGATCACACCGTTGATGGAATCACGGACAGGAGCGGTATAAACCTCCCCGTCGGGGATATTGCATCTGCCTGCGCATTTTTTGGCAGGGATATCCCTGATGGAGAAGGAGATGTCCGTATCCTTTGCCACCAGACGCACCTTATCGGTTCTGTTCATCAGCGCCACCAGTGCATCCATGGCATTGCTCATTTTGCTGTAGTCCAGATTGCACACATTGAAATAGAAATCTTCAAATTCCTCCAGAGAGGATTTTGCGGACTGAGCCATGGCATTGGTGGGATAGCGCAGCACCACCCATTTGGTATGGGGCACACGGATCTGATGATGAACGGGATCATCGTAGAAGATGTTTTGGATATCCAGTTTTTCTACTGGAACATCATACTGTTCTGTCAGATTATCCTCACCGCGGACACCGATGAAGGCATCCATCTGCTTCATCAGCTGACAGTCTACTTCTGCCTGCAGCTTCTGCTGTTCCTCTGTGGCACCCAGAAGGATCTCTCTTTCCAGAGAGTTTGTCATCAGCTTTACAAAGGGTGTCGCTCCTGCTTTATATACCTCCTTGATGATTTGCTTTACCAGAGGCATGGGGTGGATGCCGTTGCAGCTGATCCACACCTTTTCCCCTGCCTGCAGACGGCAGGAATAATGCACCAGATTATATGCTAAAGTTTTGATTCTTTCATCCATAATGAAATGCTCCTTTCTGTCTTATGGATAGTATTCTACACTGTTTCTGAAAAATATGCAAAAAAATTGACAAGATATTCTGTTGATTTTACAATAGAAAGGAAGAGAGGAGGGGTGGAAGATGAAAGTTGCCATTCCCACAAAAAATGGCAGGATCGATCAGCACTACAGCCGTGCGGTGGAATTCACGGTCTATGAGGTGGAGATCGAGCTGGTACAGAAAAAAGAAATCATCCCTCTGGGCAAAACGAGCGTGGCGGATTTTCTGACGGAGCAGGGCATCAATGCCGTTATCTGCGGCAATATCCGTTCCACGGCACGAAACACCCTCCGCATGAAGCGCATTGAACTGACCTATGGCGTAGCGGGAGAGGCTGATGATGTGATGATCCGCTATCTCAGCGGAGAGCGACTGGGTGATATTGACGAGAATGCCTTTTGGCATGCTGGACGAGAAGGGTTGGTATGAATATGCTTTTGGAACGATTTTTCCCCGATATTTATGTGAAATCTGTGTTTGAAATGCCTCTGGATGATATGCGGAAGCTGGGGATCCGTGCGCTGGTGTTCGATATTGATAATACGGTTGCACCCTTTGATGTGGCGGAGCCGGATCAGGAGATCGTGGAGCTGTTTGCCTATCTGAGAAAGCAGGGCTTCAAGCTTTGTATCCTTTCCAATAACACAAAGGAAAGAGTACATCTGTTCAATCGGAAGCTGGGGGCACTGGCGGTGCATAAGGCAGGCAAGCCCGGCATCAGAAAGCTGAACCGTGCATTGGAGATCATGGGTGTTACCCCGGACAGTGCGGCGATGGTAGGTGATCAGGTGTTTACGGATATGTGGTGCGGACATAAGGCAGGGCTTCTGTGCATCATGACAGCGCCTATCTGTGACAGAGACCAGATCCAGACAAAGGTGAAACGGGGTCTGGAGCGGCAGGTAATGAAGGTGTATTTCAGGAAATACGGCAAATAAGAAGGTTTTTTTAAGTTTTTATTGAAATATACGGCTTAATCTATTAAAATATAGAAGAATATGCATATCTTTTTTCAGAGAGAGATGCAGAGAGATTCGGAATAATAATCATGACTTATATTTATGAGGAGGAAATACTATGATTTCTGCAGGTGATTTTAGAAAAGGCATTACTTTTGAAATGAACGGCGAACCCCACGTAATTCTGGACTTCCAGCATGTAAAACCTGGTAAAGGTTCTCCCTTCGTAAGAACAAAATACAAAAACATTCTGACAGGCGCTACAAGAGAAGAAGCGTTCAACCCCAGTGACAAATTCCCCAAAGCTCACATCGAAACAAAGAAAATGCAGTATCTGTACAGCGATGGTGAACTGTACTACTTCATGGACAATGACACATTCGATCAGATCCCTCTGCACCTGGATCAGGTAGAAGAAGCTCTGAAATTTACAAGAGAAAACGACGAAGTAACAGTAAAATTCTACAAAGGTTCTCCTTTCATGGTAGAATCCGCTCAGTTCGTTGACCTGCTGATCACAGATACAGAACCCGGTTTCGCTGGCAACACAGCACAGGGCGCTACAAAACCCGCTACAGTAGAAACAGGCTTCACACTGCAGGTGCCTCTGTTCATCAACGAAGGGGAAAGAATCCAGATCGATACAAGAACAGGCGAATACATGGGCAGATCCAAAGAATAATCCGATTCAGGGCTGATTTGGCAGGGAGGCTTTTGGCAAATGGAATATTTTGAAAAGAAGATCACTTATTTAAGAGGGCTTTGCGATGGGAGCGATTTTCCTGCGGATAGTAAAGAGGGAAAAATCTTCCATGGAATTCTGGATGTTCTGGATGACATGGCTTTTATGCTGGAAACATTCATGGACGATGAGGATATGGTGATGGAGGATGCGGCGATGGATGAAGCAGACGAGCCAATTTTCTTTTATTCCTTTATTTGTCCCAACTGCGGCGAGGAGATTGACGTGGATGAGCAGACCATGGAAACGGAAAAGGAAATCGAATGTCCCGGCTGCGGTGGCAGCATCCCTATGGGCACAGCGGATATGGATGAATTGAATTTTTGAGAAAAAAAGATACGGGGAGTGTTCCCCGTGTGCCGATAAGACAGTAATTCCGTAAAAATCATAATTTTACGGCA
>JAUNCB010000236.1 GCA_030526765.1 Bacillota bacterium | reverse complement strand
TGATAAGTCTGTTGATAACCTCCGTATTTATGCCAAAACGCTGTGGAAGGCAGAAAAACAAAAACAGACATAAGCCCTGGAAATGCTGTATTTTTGTCTGTGGAAACAGGGTGGGGGAAATGGAAAGAAAATCTGTGTATAACTGAAAGCAGGAAATCTTGTACTGGCTGTTTTACACAGCCTTATCCCCGATACTATGTGGAAAACCATTCGGGAAACCACAAAAAAAGAACAGGAGGTAACAAATGGAGTTAAAAAAAATATGGGAAGAAGCATTGAATATCATTGAAAAAGATACGGCTCCCGTCAGCTTTGAAACCTGGATCCAGCCCATCATTCCCTGCGGCATTGAAGGCAATCAGCTGATCCTGCAGGTGGAGGACAGCTTTTTCAAGGAAACACTGGAAAACAGATATCTGAAATTTATCCGCAACGCCATTCGATATGTCACAAAAGAGGAATATGAGATCCTGATCCTGACACCAAAGGAGCAGAAGCCCGCCAGCCTGCAGAAAGCAGACCTTTCCAGCAAAACGGCTCCTGCCCAGCGGAATCTGAATCCGAAATATGTTTTCGATTCCTTCGTAGTCGGCAGCAGCAACCGTATGGCACATGCCGCATCTCTTGCTGTTGCAGAGCAGCCTGCACAGGCATATAATCCGCTGTTTTTATACGGCAACTCCGGTCTGGGCAAAACCCATCTGATGCACTCTATCGGCCATTTCATACTGGACAATAATCCCGAGGCAAAGGTGCTGTATGTAACCAGCGAAACCTTTACCAATGAGCTGATCAATTCCATCCAGAACAACAAAAACGATGAATTCCGTAATAAATATCGGAATATCGATGTACTGATGATCGACGATATTCAGTTCATTTCCAAAAAAGAAGGGACACAGGAGGAATTTTTCCATACCTTCAATGCCCTCTATGAATCCAGCAAGCAGATCATCATTTCCTCCGACCGTCCCCCCAAGGAGATCAAAACACTGGAGGACAGACTGCGCAGCCGATTCGAATGGGGTCTGATCGCTGATGTACAGCCCCCCGATTATGAAACAAGGATCGCCATCCTGCGGAAAAAGGCAGAACGGGATCACATTGTTGTACCCGATGAGGTAATGGCATATATTGCAAAAAATATCGCCTCCAATATTCGTGAACTGGAGGGGGCACTAACCCGTATCGTTGCCTTTGCAACGCTGACAAATCAGGATATTTCCCTTTCTCTGGCGGAAAACAGCCTGAAGGATATTTTCAATGAAAATGTATCCGTTCCTCTGACCCCCGATCTGATCCAGCAGGTGGTGGCAGAGCATTACGGGATTCGGGTAGAGGATATTCAGGGCAGCAAGAAACCAAAAAATATCGCTTTCCCCAGACAGGTATCCATGTATCTTTGCAGAAAGCTGCTGGATATTTCCCTGCCGAAGATCGGTGAAAGTTTCGGCGGCAGAGACCATACTACCGTGATCCATGCCATCACAAAGATCGAAACACAGCTGGAAACAGATACCGCACTGCAGAAAACCATCCTGCAGCTGGAAAAAGAGATCAAGGAAGCGTGATACAAAACCCTTCCTTATTATATAGGAAAGATTTCCACAAAAATCTGTGGATTCTGTCGGGAAAACCTGTGGACAACCGCTCCCCCTTTCCACCCTCTGTGGATAAAGGGGACAACCCATCCAGTTATACAAACTTATCCACATGGTTTTCCGAAAGCAGATTCCCTGAAAATACGGGGCTAAAAAGGGATTTCCACAAACTCACAGCCCCTACTACGACTACTACTGAATAGAATCCTTTCTATTCTATCTATCCCTGTGAACAAACAAAGGAGGCAGTTATGAAACTAACATGCAGCAAAGATCTGCTCCTGCAGTATATCAATATCGTAAACAAAGCCGTATCCAACCGTACCACCCTTCCTATTCTGGAATGTATCCTTCTTACAGCAGATGAAAAGGGCTTTATCATGACAGCAAATGATCTGGAGCTTGGCATCCGTACCGCACCCATCGAAGCAGAAATCGCAGAAAAAGGCGAGGTTGCCATTGAAGCGCGTATTTTCAATGAAATCGTTCGCAGACTGAACGGGGAATCTGTAACCATTGAAACAGATGATAAATTTGCCGTAACGATCCTCAGCGGCAGCTCTGAATTCCAGATCATGGGTCAGAGCGGAGATGATTTCCCCGATCTGCCGCAGGTAGAACAGGAAAAAATTTATTCCATGGAACAGACAAAGCTGCGGGATATGATCCGTCAGACTATTTTCTCCATTGCACAGGATGGGACAAAGCCCGTGCTGACAGGGGAACTTTTTGAACTGAAAACAAATGCCATCCATGTGGTTTCCGTAGACGGCTACCGTATTTCCTTCCGTAAGGATACCCTGATCTCCGGCAGCGGAGAAACAGAGGTGATCGTGCCCGGAAAAACTCTTTCCGAGCTGAATAAGATCCTTTCTCAGGAGGAAGAGGATACCCTGTCCATCTATCTGACCAATAAGCATATCCTTTTTGATCTGGGAAATGCCGTAATGGTTTCCCGTCTGATCGAGGGGGATTTCATCCGCTATGCCCAGTCCTTCTCCGAGGATCATAAAACAAAGATGATCGTCAATAAAAGTGAACTGATCCAGGCACTGGAAAGAGCTTCTCTGGTATCCCGTGATAACAGAAAAACGCCTGTACGTCTGATGCTGCATAAGGGCGGCATGGAGATCAATGCCAGAAGTGATATGGGTACTGCCCATGAAAGCGTGATCGCTGAGGTGGAGGGTGATGATCTGTCTATTGCCTTTAATCCCAGATATCTGATCGAGGCACTGCGCTCCATTGAGGATGAATCTGTAAAGCTGATTTTTATGGCATCCTTAA
>JAUNCB010000016.1:5135-11219 GCA_030526765.1 Bacillota bacterium | reverse complement strand
GGCATGGAAGTGGTGGATGCCATTGCGGTAACGGAAACAGATGAAAACGATAAGCCTGTTTCCGATATTATCATTGAAAGCATTACGTTTGAAAGCTATGGTGCGGAATAAGCATTGTTTGGGGGAAGAATCATGAAAAAAAGAGTATTTGCGCTGCTTCTGGTGCTGCTGACTGCAGTGAGTATGACTGCCTGCGGCGAAAAGGCGGTGGAAACCCAGGAGGTAGACTACAGCATGACCTTTGAAAATCAGACAGGCATTGATGTCTCCAGACTGGAGATCCGCTATGCGGAGGATGCAGAATGGTCAGAGATCGCCCTTTCCGGCGGCATCTGGGAAAACGGCTATCGGATCCCTGTTTCCATGCAGGGGCAGATGCCTGTGGCGGAAAACGGCTGGCAGGTACAGGTGACCTTCAAGGACAGCGATATGCAGAAGGTGTGGAACGGTGTGGAATTTGGCGATGGTCTTGTGTTTGCCTTTTCCATGGCGGAGGGCACCTATGAAACACTGGTGACTGTCAGTGAGGCAGAGGACATAACAGAATAAGAAAGAGCGGCATTTTTCCCGAAGGAAGAATGCCGTTTTCTGTTTCTGCGGAGGAAGGAAAACCTTGAAAAATCTGCGATTTTAGTTGCAAACAGGCTGAAATCATAGTATTATTTGAAAGAATGGAGTAATCTGTGCAAAAGAAAATAAAACAAGAAAATTAAGGAGAGATCAAACATGAGCTTATATGAAAACTGGATGGAAAAGGCATTTTCTCAGGAAGGCCACAGCGTAGAAGCTGTATGGGCGGAATATCTGCCCAGAGAACAGAAAATTTATGAATATATCCTTGGTGAAAAACAGGACAAGTTGGAAGGCACCATTGCAGAGCTGGCAGAAAAATTTGATATGACAGCAGAAATGATGGTTGCATTTGTGGATGGTCTGAATGCTTCTCTGGAAACACCCTTCGAAATGGAAGAACTGAAAGAGGACAGCGCTATCACTATTCAGATCGACTTTGAAAAGCTGTTCAAGCTGATGGTGGAATATAAAGCAGAGCATCTGTACACACTGCCCCAGTGGGAAGGCATCTATGATGCAGAAACACAGAAAAAGCTGATTCTGGAACAGAAGAGAGCAAAAACAATCGTAAAAGGCGACAAGATCGGCAGAAACGATCCCTGCCCCTGCGGTTCCGGTAAGAAATACAAAAAATGCTGCGGCGTAAACGCATAATATGATGAAAACGATACTGGCGAAGGTCGATCTGAGCCAGCCTGAAGCCATGGAGATCATCCGCAGGGCTGCAAAAATACTGCAGGAGGGCGGTCTTGTGGCTTTCCCCACGGAAACAGTGTATGGTCTGGGCGGGAACGGACTGGACGGAGCGGCCTGTGAAAAAATATATCTGGCGAAGGGGCGTCCTTCGGATAATCCCCTGATCCTGCATATCTCTGAACTGGAAGAGCTGAAGCCCATCGTGGGGGAAATTTCTCCTGCGGCACAGCGGCTGATGGATGCCTTCTGGCCCGGCCCTCTGACGATGGTGTTTCCCAAGTCGGATATTGTGCCGGAAAAGGCAACGGGCGGACTGGATACCGTAGCAGTGCGTTTTCCCAATCATCCTGTGGCAAGAGCCATCATTCGGGAAGCGGGGCTGCCCATTGCGGCACCCAGCGCAAATTCCTCCGGCAAGCCCAGCCCCACAAGAGCCTCCCATGTGGCTTTTGATCTGGATGGAAGGATCGATATGATCGTGGACGGCGGGGCTGCGGAATGGGGACTGGAGTCGACCATTGTGGATGTTTCCGGTGAGGTTCCCATGATCCTGCGTCCCGGTGCGGTGACGAAGGAAATGATGGAGGAAGTGGTCGGCAGAGTGGAAATTGACCCTGCCATCCTCAGAAAACCGGAGGCAGACCTGAAGCCGAAGGCACCGGGTATGAAATATACCCATTATTCCCCGAAGGCAGAGGTGATTCTGGTGAAGGGGGAAAAAGAAGCAGTTGCCGCAAAGATCAATGCTTTGGCTGCGGAGGATATGGCACAGGGCAGAAAAACGGGTGTCATGGCAACGGAGGAGACAAAAAGCCTCTATCATGCCGACATCATTCTTTCTCTGGGCAGCAGAATGAAGCCGGAGGAGATCGGAGCAAATCTGTTTAAATATTTAAGAAAATTTGACTTTCTGGGGGCGGAAAGAGTCTATTCCGAGGTTTTTTCCGAAGAAGGAGAGGGCATGGCGATCATGAACCGTTTGCATAAAGCGGCGGGCTATCGCATCATTGACATAGAAGAGGAAGCAAATGGAAAAGGAGCGTGTGACTGATGTTAGCACTGGGCTGTGACCACGGCGGTTATCCGCTGATGAAAGAGGTCATTCAATATCTGGAAGCAAATCATATTGCATATAAAAATTTTGGTACATATTCCGAGGATTCTGTAGATTATCCCATTTACGGCAAGGCGGTTGCAGGTGCCGTTGCAGCGGGGGAATGTGAAAAGGGCATTCTGATCTGCGGAACAGGCATCGGTATTTCCATCACAGCAAATAAGGTGAAGGGCATTCGCTGTGCCCTCTGCGGGGATGTTTTCTCCGCAAAGGCAACCAGAGAGCATAATGATGCAAACATTCTGGCAATGGGTGCAAGGGTAACAGGTGCAGGTCTGGCACTGGAGATCGTAAAAGCATTTCTGGAAACACCCTTCTCCAACGATGAAAGACATATCAGAAGAATCAACCAGATCGAAGACTGAGAGGTGGAAGCATGAGTAAATTATTTGTATCCGAACATCCCCTGATCCATACAAAAATGGCAATGCTGAGAAGTAAGGAAACAGGCACAAAGGAATTCCGTGAAATTATCGGTGAAGTGGCATCCCTGCTGTTTTATGAAGCAACCAGAGAGCTGCCTCTGACAGATGTGGCAGTGCAGACACCCATTGCAGCCACCATCTGCAAAACTATTGATACAAAGCTGGCGATCGTACCCATCCTGCGTGCAGGCATCGGTATGACAGACGGTATTCTGAATCTGGTGCCCACAACAAAGATCGGTCACATCGGTCTGTACCGCAATGAAGAAACACTGGAGCCTGTGGAATATTACTGCAAGCTGCCCGCAGACGTAGAGGAAAGAACTGTTCTGCTGACAGATCCCATGCTGGCAACAGGCGGCTCTGCGGATATGGCGATCGATGCGCTGAAAAAAAGAGGTGTAAAAAACATCATTTTCCTGTGCATTCTGGCTGCACCCATTGGCGTGGAAAGACTGCAGAAAAATCATCCAGATGTTGATATTTATGCAGCGGCTTATGATCAGGAGCTGAATGAACTGGGCTACATCGTACCCGGTCTGGGCGATGCCGGTGACCGTATCTTCGGTACGAAATAATTATTTTTCGCTCGAAAGAGGAGAGATTCATTTTGACAGAACATAACTGGTTGTTATATATTGCATCCTTTGCCACTGCCTTTGCCATAACACTGGCAACGACACCCTTCGCCAAGTGGCTTTCCGTCAAGTGCGGTGCCATTGACTACCCGAAGGACAGAGGTGTGCATAAAAAACCGATGCCCCGTATGGGCGGGGTTGCCATCGTGCTGGGCTTTATCATCACAGCACTGCTGGTCTTCCATTTTGAACAGAGCATGAACCCGAAGCAGTTTGCGGGCTTTATGATCGGTGCGCTGCTGATCGCAGGGCTGGGTGTGGTGGATGATATGAAAAATCTGCCTGCCAAGCTGAAATTCTGCGTGCAGATCCTTGCGGCACTGATCGTTATCATGTCCGGTACCCGTATTCAGGTGGTGCTGTGGCCTGTAACGGCATATCTGCAGACCTTTTCCATCCCCATCACGCTGATCTGGATCGTAGGTGTGACCAATGCCGTAAATCTGATCGACGGGCTGGATGGGCTGGCGGCAGGGGTGACCTCCATTGCGGCGCTGAGCCTGATGGTGCTGTGCATCATGACAGGCTCCACAACAGCAGTCATGCTGACGGCGGCACTGGCAGGGGCGTGTCTGGGCTTCCTTCCCAGAAACTTCAACCCTGCGGAAATCTTTATGGGCGACACGGGATCCACATTCCTTGGCTTTGTGCTGGCGGTGACCAGTATCCTCGGGGTGTTCAAGGGCTATGCCCTGTTGGCGATGATCGTCAGTGTGCTGTGTGTCGGGCTGCCCGTATTTGATACCATCTGCGCCATGCTGCGGCGAATTGCGAAGAATCAGCCCATCATGCAGGCGGACAGAGGGCATCTGCACCATAAGCTGATCGACAAGGGCTTTTCTCAGAGACAGGCAGTGCTGATCATGTATACCATCAGTCTGCTGCTGGGGATCCTTGCGATCTTCATCAGCTTTAAGGAATCGGGTATCATCGTGGTAGTGGTGCTGACCTTTATTGTGCTGTGCCTGATCATCTATTACTTTAATGCCCATATCAAAAATAAACAGGATAAGTAAAATCTTCCCTCTGCCTGATGGCAGAGGGATTTTTTTGTGGCTGTTCCCCTGTTTTTCTCCGTCGAAATATGGTATACTCATGATTCAGAAAAGAATCTGATCGATGGGCGGGGGAAAGAAAATGGCAGAGAAGAGAGAATTGACAAAAGCATTTATCGAGCAGGAACTGCCTATGGCACCTCCTCTGTATGTATCCGTTTATCTGATGACCCTTGCCTGCGGCGGTACGGCGGCAGAGGTGGCAAAAAAACTGAATGCCACGGAAACCGAGGTGCTTTATGCCTGGGGCTACTGGAAGGGAAAGGGCTATCTGCAGGATACGGAAAAGGCGGAAAAGGAAGCAAAGGCTGCGGAAGCACCGAAGCCTGTGCAGTCTGCGGCACAGCGTCCGGAATATTCTCCCAGAGAGCTGGCGCAGGTGGAAAGTCATCCGGATATGCAGAGGCTCTTCCGTTTTGCATCGGAGAAACTGGGAAAGGCCCTCAGCCATGAGGATATGAGCATGCTTTATGGATTTCACGACTGGCTGGGGCTGCCCGTCAGTGTGATCGAACTGCTGCTGAGCTATTGCATCAATAACGGAAAGCGCGGGATGCGTTATATCGAGAAGGTGGCGATCAGCTGGGCAGAGGCAGGCATCCATACGCTGGAGCAGGCGGACGATTATATTGGTATGCGCAGAAACGGCTTCGGAGGCATTATGAAGGCCTTTGGGCTGAACCGTCAGCCGCTGGCGGCGGAGGAGGAATATATGAAGAAATGGCTGAGCACCTACGGGCTTTCTCTGGAGGTGATCGGCAATGCCTGTGAACGTACGGTAATGCGGACGGGCAGGGTATCCTTTGAATATGCGGATAAGATACTGACAGACTGGAAGCAGGCAGGCGTACAGTCTCTGGAGGATGTGGCGGCGCTGGATCAGGCCTATGCAGCCCGTAAGGAGCAGAAGCCTGCGGCGAAAAAACAGCCGGAGCAGAATAAAAAACAGAACCGTTTCATTAACTATACCCAGAGCCAGTGGGATTTTGAGGAGCTGGAGCGGCTGGAACGGGAACTGAGAGAAAAATGGTAACGGGAGGGGAGTTTTTTGAGATCAAAGATCTATAAAGAGGTATCCAGAGAGATGGATTTTCTGCGTACCGGAAAGCTGGCAGAGCAGAAGGAGCGCAAGCAGGCTTTGTATAAAAGACTGCCCCGACTGGAGGAAATAGAACGGGAGCTGGCACTTCTGGGCACATCTGCTGTTAAGCGGGTGGCAATGCACGGGGGAAACATAGAGGCTGCCGTGAAAGTGCTTCAGGAAGAGCAGAAAAAGCTGATGACGGAACGGGAAGAGATACTGGAACGAAACGGATTTTCCCCTGAGGTTCTGCAGGTGGAATATGTCTGCAAACAATGCAGGGATACAGGCTATATCGATAGTCAGATGTGCAGCTGTATGAAGCGCAGGATCATGGAAAAGATGTATAACCAGTCCAATGTGAGCCAGATCATAGCGGAGGAAAATTTCGATACCTTCGACCTGCGGCTGTTCAGCGATGTGGTCGTGCCGGAGGAAGGGGTCTCTCCCAGAGAAAATGCAAAGCGCAATCTGAAAATGGCCATGGCCTTTGCCAGAGATT
>JAUNCB010000016.1:0-5125 GCA_030526765.1 Bacillota bacterium | reverse complement strand
CGGCAGCACGGGCAGAGGCAAAACCTTCCTGTGCAACTGTATTGCCAAGGATGTGCTGGATGCGGGAAAGACAGTGCTCTATCTGACTGCAACACAGATGTTTCGCTATCTGCAGGAGGTGCAGTTCAGAAATTGGGAGGAAGAACCGGAAACAGACTGGGCACAGGAGCTGATGGATGCGGATCTGCTGATCATCGATGACCTTGGCACAGAGTTTTCCACCGTTTTCACGGCATCGGAGCTGTTCCGTATCATCAATGAAAGAAAGCTGCGCCGTCGTCCTGTGGTGATTTCCACCAATCTGGATTATGCGGAGCTGATGCAGCAGTATTCCGATCGTGTGATGAGCCGTCTGATCGGAGAATATACTGTGATGAAATTTTTTGGCGATGATATTCGTATGAAGAAAAAATTTATGAAATAAAACAAGAAGGAGGGAGTCCGTCAGGGACTCCCTCTTTTATTTTTGATTGATCAGAAATAATCCTGCGATACAGGCGGCGATCCCCGCCATCTGCTTCGGAGAGATCACTTCTTTATACGCCAGAACACCAATGACCAGCAGAAGACAGGAAACGATCATATTGCAGACCAGAGAGGCACTGCTGGTGGGCCAGCCTGCACGGTAGACGCAAAGAAAGCCGAATTCCAGAAAGACAATGGATGCCCCCAGAATATAAGAGGCCCAGTTTGCCTTGCCTGCCTCCTGCAGGATGCTTTTTTCGCTGCTGCTGCAATAAAACAGGATCAGAGAAAGCACCAGCGCAATCAGATAGGTAACGGAAAGGCTGGCGAAGGGATTGATCTGGTGGGGCGTAAATTTTGCACAGGTGTGATAGATCGTATTGGCACAGACCACGATGAGTACAGGCCAGAGCATATGCCACATAATAAGCCTCCTAGGATTCAAATTCCGTCAGTTCGATAAATTCCATCTGTTCTCCTGTGGAAATGCCTGCATACAGCTTTTCACTGAAGCGGCCCTCCCGCAGATAATGATTGGTCACCTGTTTTGAGGTGAAGGCCATTTTCAGAGAAGGCATCTCTTCCAGAGGAAACCATTTTGTTTTGCCTTCATTTGAGGGGTATTCCCCCATTTCTCTGAGCTCGGCGAAAAAGTAATAATTCTGCCGCAGCTCCTTTGGGGTACGGTAAAGAGTGATATAGCGCAGGCGCAGATCGATGAGGGCATCCTCTGAAATGCCCAGTTCCTCCTGCAGCTCTCTGAGACAGCAGGCACGGGCATCATTCAGCTCGTTTTCCTCGAAATGTCCCCCTGCGGAGCTGACCCAGACCTGATTGACGACCCGAGAGCCCTGTCGGAACAATAACAGTACCTTTCCCTGATACGTCAGATACAGGGAGGTCAGATTACGAAGTCTGCCTAATGTATTTTCTGCCATGGATGCTCACCTCCGCCTACATTCTATCACTTCCCCAGAGGTTTGTCGAAAGATTCTTCGGCAGAGCGCCCTGTTTTGACAAAAAAAGCGGTTCTGTTTGGCTAGAATGGGCATATGGAGGGACGCTTATGGAAAAAACAGAGATCACATTAGAATATACAGAAGCACCCATGGGACGGATGATTCTGCCGAAAAAAGCACCGAAAACACCCTTTCCGTGGCAGAGACTGCTGCAGGGCGCAGCCTTTGCGGGAATGGGCTTTCTCTGGGGCAGGCTGGAGGTGCTGGAGGTGCTGCATCCCATGGGACTGGCTTTTTTATCCGCCTTCTTTGGAGAGGGGATGCTCTTCTGGGGGGCATGGCTTGGAGCAGGTCTGGGTGCCCTTGGCACTGTGCCGCTGAAGGCAGGAGCGGGAATGGCAGCGGCATTGGCGATCCAGCTTACGATGGGACGCTTTGTGCTGCGGGAGGAAATGGGAAAAAAGGCACTGCTGGGTGCCTTTGCGGCAGCACTGGCAGGGATTTTTTATGCCATCAGTCAGCAGGGGCTGGGCTTTTATTTTGCTGTGGCGGCGATGGAAACGAGCCTGACACTGGTGCTCAGTTATCTGCTGCAGAAAAGCATCTGCCTGCTGCTGGAGCGGAAAAGGTATTTTGTGCTGACAAGAGAGGAGACCCTTTCTCTGGTGCTGCTTTGCGGCGGAGGACTGGCAGGGCTGCGGGGCAGTGCATTTTCAGAGCAATGGCTTCTGCCTGTGGCATCGGCTTTTTTTCTGCTGCTGGCAGCAAGGCAGGAGGGGATCGGCGGCGGTGCTGCGGCAGGGGTATTTCTTTCCTTTCTGTTGCTGCTTTGCGGCGGGCTGGAGCTGAGCCTGTTTGCAGCCCTTTCTCTGGGGGGACTGCTGGCAGGCTGTCTGAAGGAGGTGGGGCGGCTTGCCTCTGCCCTTGCCATGGCCCTTGTGCCCTGCATTTTTCTGTATAACATAGCACCTGTTGAGCTGCTGCCTCAATGGAGCGGCGGACTGCTGGCGGGAGCGGTGCTTTTTGTGCTGCTGCCCCCCTCCCTGCTGTCTCGGATGGGAGCAGAGAGAGAAAGGGAAGGCCCCCTCGACCGCTATACCCGAATGAAGGAGCTGACGGAGGATCGGCTTCTGGGCTGTGCGGCGGCATTTCGTGGGCTTGCAGAAAGCCTGCAAAGGAAGCGGGAGGAAAAGGAGGGGCTTTCCGAGCTGGTGGATACCATTGCGGGGAAGGTCTGTCAGGGCTGTGGTCTTGCCCATTACTGCTGGGAGGAGGAACTTTACCGCACCTATGGAATGACCTTTTCCGCCCTGTCTGCCTGTGAGGCAAAGGGGCGGCTGACTTCCGCCGCCCTGCCCGAAGCCTTTCGGGAAACCTGCCCAAGACTGGAGACCTTTGCGGAAACGGTGAATCATGTGTACGATCTGTATTGCAGAGACCGCCTCTGGCACAGCCGCCTTGCAGAGTGCCGTGGGCTGGTGGGGCAGCAGATGGAGGCAGTCAGCAGCATTATGGAGCGGCTTTCGGGACAGCTGGAGGTGGAAACAGTGTTTCTGGAGGGCGCAGAGGAGGAGCTGACGGCGGCATTGAAAAAGCAGGGACTGCATCCGATCAGGGTGCTGGTGACGGAGGAAAAGAAGGGCGGCAGAAGACAGGTGCGGATCACCATGGCTGCCTGCGGCGGCAAGGGGCTCTGTCGGGAAAGAATATTGCCGCTGGTGCGGAAAACACTGGGCTGTCCTATGACACTATTGGAGGAAAGCACCTGCTCTGTGGATACAGAGGGCAGACTGTGCAGCCTGCATTTTCGGGAGGAGCCAGCCTTTGCCATGACAACGGCAACAGCCTTTCAGGCGGCACAGGAAGGGAAGCCCACAGGGGATGCGGCGGCATTTCTTGAGACAGAGCGGGGACATGCACTGCTTGCCCTTTCCGATGGCATGGGAAGCGGTGCAGGGGCGGCACGGGAAAGCCGTATGGCAATCGAGTTGCTGGAGCAGTTTACGGAGGCGGGCTTTGAGCGGGCCCTGTCTGTGGATATGATCAATTCCGCCCTGCTTTTGGGGCGGGGCGAGGAAACCTATGCCACGCTGGATATCTGCGATATTGATCTGTTCAGCGGACAGGGGGAATTTGTGAAGCTGGGGGCGGCGGCATCCTATTTGTGGCGAAACGGACGGATCATATCCCTGAGAACGACCACATTGCCTGCGGGGATCCTGCAGGAGGTGACACCCCAGCAGCATTCCCTGCAGATGAAGGACGGCGATTTACTCTTCCTTGTGACCGACGGCATCACCGATGCCCTTGGGGGAGAGGAGGAAACTGCCCTGTGGATGAAGGAAAAGCTGCTTGCCTTTCCCGTTGCCAATCCCCAGGATGCGGCGGATTATATTTTGCAGGAGGCAAAAAAGGACTGCCGCACGGAACGGAAGGATGATATGACTGTGCTGGCAGGCAGATTCTGGCGCAGACGAAGATAAAGCAGGAATGGTTGCGAAATTTCCCGTTTTCGTGTAAAGTGAGGAAAAAAGAAGGGAAAGGACGGAACGAGGATGCGGAAAAAGGTAAGAGCAGCCATAGAACAATTTCATATGCTTCCCCATGGAGCAAAGGTGGTTGTGGGGCTTTCCGGCGGTGCGGATTCTGTGGCACTGCTGCATCTGCTTGCTTCCCTGCGGGAGGAGTATCGGTGGGAGCTGTCTGCCCTCCATCTGCACCATGGGCTGCGGGGCGCAGAGGCAGATGGGGATGCCCGTTTTGCGGAGGACTTTGCAGCATCTCTCGGCATTCCCTGCATGGTGCAGCGGGCGGATGTGCCTGCGGAAAGCAGAAAACGCAGACTGGGCGAGGAGGAGTGCGGAAGGCTCCTGCGCTATGAGGCCCTGCAGAAAGCGGCAGGTGCCGATGGCTGGATCGCTGTCGCCCATCATCAGAAGGATCAGGCGGAAACGGTGCTGATGCGCCTTTGCCGCGGCACAGGGCTGACGGGGCTGACGGCTATGACCCCTGTGCGGGGAAGGATCTGCCGTCCGCTGCTGTTTCTGGGCAGAGAGGAACTGGAGACATATTGCAGAAAAAATCACCTTGCGTGGCGGGAGGATTCCACCAACAGCGAGGAAAAATATACGAGAAATAAACTGCGGCATCGGGTGATCCCCGTGCTGGAGGAGATCAATCCTGCGGCAGTGGCGCACATTGCGGAAACGGCGGCACTGCTTTGGGAGGAGGAGGATTATCTGGAGGCGGAAGCGGCACATTATTATGAAAAGGTGCTGCGAAAGGCACAGGCGGAAGAAGTGCAGCTTGACCGCAGAGAACTGGAAGGGCTCCATCCTGCCATGCGGCGGCGGGTGCTGCGAAAGGCACTGTCGGTCTTTTTGCAGAAGGATCTTTCGCAGGTGCAGATCGCTGTGCTGGAGGAGCTGCTGCAAAAGGGAACAGGCAAGCAGCGGCATCTTTTGGGCGGTGTAACGGCAGAGAATCGGTATGATATGCTGGTGCTGAAAAAAGGAGAAGCAGAAAGCAGCGCCTTCTGTCGGGAACTGACGGCAGGCGAAAGGATCTCCATTCCCGAGGCGGGCATCACTGTGGAAGTGGACATCGCTATGAAAAGGGAAAAAATGGATGCAAATAACTTGGAAATGGTTTTCGACTATGATAAAATAAAGAAATCTCTTTTCTGCCGCACCAGAAGGAGG